>CAXBMV010000001.1:0-37295 GCA_963976575.1 uncultured Gammaproteobacteria bacterium
TTTTTGAAATCATCGCCAGGAATCAAACCCAGCGCCTGACCATTCTTCAAGATCCGGGTACCCTTGCCGGGCATGTAATTGAAAATGAACTGGTCACCGGCGACCGCACTGGTTTCGAAGTAACCATTGAATTGATCGATGCGTGATTTCAGGTTAGCGAGGATTTCTGCCGTCTGGTTTTTTTCGAAACCCTCGCGCCAGGCCTCGAGCAGTTTTTCACTGGATACTTCCTTGTAGACAAAATCCAGCTGGATACGCCAGGGCCCGGGGGCTGACAAAATTTCGGCGACGTTTTCAGACTTACGCGTCAGGTAGAGCGAGCCGACGTAGACATCCACCCAGAACTTTTCACGCAGGCCGATGCCATTGAGTAACAGCTTCTGGCCATCCTCTGCCTTCACTTCATCGTCGACGAAAACCCCTGATAGTTCGGCGGCGACGAGAAAAGAAGAGGGAAAACAAAGAATTGCAGCAATCAGTAGTCGTTTCATTGATTAAACCTCGAGCACTATTAGCGCAGTGTAAGCCCGCATCCGGGCAATTGGAACCCCGTGGCTAGCCCTTGCTGACTGACTCAGGTTTGATGTACTGGATGACGCCGAGACGTATCAATTCGGCATGAAGAATAACTGCCCGGTCGGCGCAGTCGGGGATTTCGAGCAAGCGTTGTTTCAGATTCGATTCCAACGGTAACAGGTAGATGAGCTGGTAGAGTACATCCGAGAATCCGGGCTGCTGCTCAAAGACTTTGCCCTGCTGGGCACCGATGTGTTCGAGCAATTCGAGCATATAGTAAAACTGCTCGGGGATTTCACTGGTATTGTTCTCTTCGAGGATATCGATTTCGGCCAGGGTCAGCCCGTCACTCTGGGTAGCGGTCGATTTTATTTCGAAACGCTGCTCCCCCAGGGCGGTGATACCGAGCAGCCCGTCGGCGCGATGTTCCCAGTCACAAATGCTTGCGGTGGTACCGATGGTGTAGATATCCGAGTCTGCCAGGGTCTCTTCTCCCTTGTATATCAGGATGACGCCAAAATGACTCTGGTCACGCATACACCTGGCAATCATATCCAGGTAACGCGATTCGAATATTTTCAACGGCAACTTGTTGCCGGGCAGCAGGACGGTTTTCAGGGGGAAAAGGGGAATTTCAGCCATTGTTCGCCATGCCTGCCTAGTCTGCCCCCCAGCGTGGGGACAACTGGTTTTCAATATTCAACTGATCAAGAATGCGCGAGACGACAAAATCGACCAGATCTGACACCTTGCTGACGCCCTGATAAAACCCGGGGTTGGGCGGCATGATGATCACGCCGATACGCGCCAGCTTGAGCATGTTTTCCAGGTGTATTGCGGAAAACGGTGATTCACGCGGCACCAGGATGAGCGGCTTGCGCTCCTTGATGACGACGTCGGCAGCGCGGTGTATCAGATTATCGCTGGTGCCGCTGGCGATTGCAGCCAGGCTGCCCATGGTGCAGGGGCAGACCACCATGGCGTCGGCCACCGATGAGCCACTGGCCGCTGGTGCGGTCCATTGGTCTTTTGCATAAACGCTGATCTGCTCGGCATCGGCGTCGAAATAGTCGATGAGTTGCTGTCGAATTTTCTGCGGCGAGCCGGTGAGTTTTAACTCGGTTTCCATGCCGATAACGATTTGTCCGGGCTGCGAGGTTATAAACTGAACGTGGACCCCGCTACTCAGTAATTGCTCGAACAGGCGCAGCGTGTAGGCGGCGCCGGAAGCACCGGTCATGGCCAGTGTAATGGTTTCGGGTTTCATCACTTGTTGTTTGATTTTTCTGCTTCAACCAGCTTATCGGTTGTCTGCGATAGTCGCGAGATCAGGTTTTCGAGAAAGATTCGATAGTATTGCAACTGGGTTTCGGTCGAGGCCTGATCCATCAGCGAAGTGCTTACCGTCATCAGCGATACTTCGGTGCGCGCGACTATAGTGGCGATACGTGGTTGCTGGGTGAGGAATGCAATTTCACCGAAACAGTCTCCCTGCTTCATCTTGCCGATGGTTTTGCCTGACTTCACTACTTCGACGCCACCCTTGGCAATAATATAAAAAGCGGTTTCCATCTCACCCTCGGTGACTATGACTTCGCCTTTCTTGAAATCCTTCCATTCGCTGGCGTTCACTACCTCGGTGATCTGTTCGTCGCCAAAATCCTTGAAGAAGGCGAGGAAACGCAGGGTTTTCCATTTTTCCTGCATATCGATGCGCTTGCCGACTTCGCGCAATCGACCGAAGGCGTTGCTCAAGTCCTTTGCCAGCAGGTAGGCCGATTCGTGGCGATTATATATTATCTTCTGCATCGCCTTCTCGGCGATCTTGGCGATATGCTCGGGTACTTCCGGATTCAGTGAGATAATCGGCTCGGGTTCCAGATTGCTGATCTTGTAGATCAGCGATTCCAGGCTGCTGGCCTTGTAGGGCGTTCTGCGTGCCAGCAATGCGTACATCACGGCACCCAGTGAATAAATATCGGATTGCGCTACCAGGCGCTTTTCCTCGGAGAGTTGCTCCGGGGGCATGTACATGGGTGAACCCTGTAGCTCGGTATCCTGGCTCTCGAAGCCGACATCGATATGGGCGATGCTGAAATCCATGATCTTCACCTCACCATCGTTGCTGAGCATGATGTTGCCCGGTTTCAGATCGCGGTGGATGACGCCTTCGCGATGCACGTAATCGAGCCCCTTGGCGCATTGGTAGATCACGTCGACCACCTGGTTGGGGGTCAGGGTTTTACCCCCGGTGACATAATCCTGCAGAGTGACACCGTCGACAAATTCCATGACGATATAATTGAGATCACCTTCCTGGCCGGCATCGTATACGCTGACCACCGAAGGGTGGTGCATGCGTCCGGCGCTATACACTTCGCCGAAGAAAGCCTCGCGCATTTTTTGCTTGGTCCCGGGGTTGAGGTCTTCCTGGGAATGCGCCACCTTGATCGCCACGGTACGTTGTACGAAAGGATCGAAAGCTTCATAGACAACGCCCATTGCGCCACGACCGATGCGGCGCTTGATTTCATACTTGGCAATTTTTGTCGGGCGTTGCGATTTGTCGGTCATATTCGATTAACGAGATTGCATGGCCTGAATCAGGCGATTGTGTATGTTATCAAAGCCTCCATTGCTCATAATAACGATTTGGTCTTGTTGCTGACAATTATCGACCAAATAACGAATAATTTCTTCGATATCGGCCTTGATTTCGACATGGGCGCTGCTAGCCGCCATGGTTGGAGCTATATCCCAGCTCAAATCCGGATTGTCGCAGAGTAAAACCTGATCGGCGGCATCAAGCGCTCGCCCGAGTTGCGCGGCGTGTATTCCCATTTTCATCGTATTGGAACGGATATCGAGCACTGCGAACAGGCGCCCCGGTGTGTTGTGTTTTAACGCCTGCAGGGTTACTTCGATGGCGCTTGGGTGGTGGGCAAAATCGTCGACAATGCGCACACCGTCTATTTCGGCGATGATTTCCTGACGACGTTTTACGCCTTTGAACTGTGCCAGCGCCTCTAGTGAAACTTCGATGGAGACGCCGGCGTGACGTGCAGCGAGGATCGCGGCGGTGGCGTTTAGCGCGTTGAACTGTCCGCTCTGGGGAAGCACGAGCGGGTAACGCTGCTGGCTTGCGCTATCCTGCAAAACCGAATCGGCATCCAGGTAGAAATCGGTCTTGCCGGGGGTGAGCGAAAATCCGCATTGCTCACTCCAGCAACCCTGGGCCAGCACTTGCTGAAGCGCAGCGTCATCGCGATTATCGATGATCATCGCGCTCGCCGGCAGCGTACGGATGAGATGATGGAACTGTCGCTGAATCGCGGCGAGGTCGTCGAAAATATCGGCGTGATCAAATTCCAGATTGTTTAGTATCAGGCTGCGCGGATGATAGTGAATAAACTTCGAGCGCTTGTCGAACAGTGCCGAATCGTATTCATCCGCCTCGATCACAAAAAACGGGCTGTCGCCGAGTTTCGCCGACTGCGAGAAATTCTGGCTGATGCCACCTATGAGATAACCCGGGTTGAGTCCTGCGTATTGCAGGATCCAGGCGAGCATGCTGCTGGTGGTGGTTTTGCCGTGGGTGCCGGCCACTGCGAGTACCCAGCGATTCTGTAGTACCTGCCGGTATAACCATTCTGGCGCGGAACTATAGGGCAGGCCGCGATCGAGAATTGCCTCAAGCTGCGGGTTGCCGCGAGAAATAGCGTTACCGATGATGTAGCAGTCGCAATCCTCGGGCATCGAGTCGACGCTGTAGCCTTCGTGCAAGCGGATTCCGGCCTGCTCCAGCTGGGTACTCATCGGTGGGTAGACGCCGGCATCCGAGCCTTCCACCTCTATGCCAAGCTCGCGCGCCAGCAGCGCGATTCCAGCCATGAAGGTGCCGCATATGCCAAGGATATAAATTTTCACTTGAACATCCATACCGCAACAATCAGGTAGTTAAAGAAAAAAACAAACGATATCACGGCAGAAAGCTGTGTTGAGATAGCAAAAGCGCGCTTGAATATCAATGACAACACGGCCAGATACCAGATGGCAATCAAAAGCCTGACCGAAAACAACAGGCTCACTGCTCTACCGCTGTCCGCGGCAAAGCTCACAGCGTAGTGATAAGCCGGAAGTGATACCGCGGTAATAATCAAATTGATACCGATCAAAGCGGAAAGGGTTTGCTGAAAACGCGGCAGGGTTTTCTTCATCCTCAGGCCGAGGTAGGTGATCATTCCGAGCATCGCCAGTTCCAGAAGTATTTCTGCGCTAATCGTCAGATAGGTTCGTTCCGGTTCGACCAGAAACAGCCCGAGCAGCAGGTAGGCAAACAGGCTAAGCAGGATGCAATAGGGATTGGCTGGTAATCGATCGGGGCTGGACAGGAACAGGCACATCGATGCGTAGTGCCTGAGGCAAGTTAGCCATTGCCCAAGGGTTTGCGCCATATTAACAACCGGAATTTGCGGGAAGCCCCATGATCACTTAGATGGCAGTGGAACACAATAAGGCGGGAAAATGAATGTTGAAAAATTCTCAGTTGGTTATAATCACGCCCATTTTCGGCAACTCGAATAACATGAGCCACACACACACCACCGATTTAACCACCTTTCAGGGCCTGATTCAGGCCCTGCAAAATTTCTGGTCGGCGCAGGGTTGTGTGATCATGCAGCCGCTGGATATGGAAGTCGGCGCGGGAACTTTTCATCCGGCAACCTTTATCCGTGCGATTGGCCCCGAACCCTGGCGGGCAGCATACGTGCAACCCAGCCGTCGTCCCGGCGATGGGCGCTATGGCGAAAACCCGAACCGGCTGCAGCATTACTTCCAGTTCCAGGTGATACTCAAACCCTCGCCCGATGATTTCCAGGCGCTTTATCTGGCATCCTTGCAGGCGCTTGGTTTCGATCCGCTGGTGCACGACATCCGCTTTGTCGAGGATAACTGGGAATCACCCACTCTGGGTGCCTGGGGACTGGGCTGGGAAGTCTGGCTGAATGGCATGGAAGTTACCCAGTTCACCTATTTTCAACAGGTAGGCGGACTCGAGTGCCGCCCGGTATCGGGAGAGATAACCTACGGTATCGAGAGGCTGGCCATGTATCTGCAGGGTGTCGACAGTATTTATGACCTGCTCTGGAGTCGCGGCCCCGCGGGCGATATCAGCTATGGCGATATTTATCATCAGAACGAGGTTGAGCAATCCGCTTATAACTTTGAGCTGGCCGATACTGAGGCGCTGTTCCACTGGTTTGATGTCTGTGAATCCCAGTGTCAGCAGTTGATCGAGCAGAAGCTTTCGCTACCGGCCTACGAGCAGGTAATGAAGGCTTCGCATGCCTTTAACCTGCTCGATGCGCGCCATGCTATTTCGGTAACCGAACGCCAGCGATTTATTCTGCGGGTTCGAGCGCTGTCGCGGGCGGTAGCGCAAACTTATTTCGAATCCCGAGAAGCGCTCGGTTTTCCGCTGATCAAGCAGGTGGCTGGCGATGAATAGCACTTGTCTGGTGGAGCTTGGAACCGAGGAATTGCCGCCGAAATCCTTGCAGATTCTGTCGCAGGCTTTTGCCGAGAACCTGCGTTTGGGACTGCTCGAATACGACCTCGCGGCGGCCTCGATAAAAACTTATGCCACACCTCGACGACTGGCGTTGCTATTGCAGGATGTTCCCGTGCAGCAAGCCGATCAGACGGTCGAGAAACGCGGTCCCGCGCTCGATGTCGCATTCGACAGCGAAGGCAAGCCCTCCGGTGCGGCACTTGGCTTTGCGCGTTCCTGCGGCGTGGATATTGCGCAACTGGAAAGGCGCGAAACAGACAAGGGTAGCTGGTTGTATTTTACTCGCGAACAGCCCGGAAAACGCCTCGCTGAGCTCTTGCCCGAACTGATCAGCAAGGCGCTACAAAAGCTTCCCATCGCCCGGCGCATGCGCTGGGGTGATCGCGACGACGAGTTCGTACGCCCGTTAAAATGGCTGGTGTTGATGCTGGATAGCGAACTGATCGAGGCCGAAATACTCGGGCAGCATTCATCCACACATACCTATGGTCACAGGTTTCACGCACCCGCAGCCATTGAGATTGCAAAGGCCGATGATTATGCGGATTTGTTGCGCAGTCAGGGTATGGTGATAGCCGATTTCGCTGAGCGTAAGACGGCGATAAGAGACATGATCGAGAAGGCGGCGAGCCAACTGGGTGGACAGCTACCCATCGATGAAAATCTGCTCGACGAAGTCACTGCGTTGGTGGAATACCCCGCTGCGGTATGCGGTTCATTTGACGCCAGTTTCTTGCAGATCCCGCAGGAAGTGCTGGTGATGACCATGCAGGATAATCAAAAGTATTTCGCCATCTACGACGAGGCGGGCAAGTTGTTACCCCATTTTATCGCCATTGCCAATATCGATAGCCTCGATCCCGCCGTGGTCGGCAATGAACGCGTCATCAGGCCGCGCTTTGCCGATGCGCGCTTTTTCCTCGAGCAAGACAATAAACAGGGGCTGGAGCGGATGCGAGGGCGTCTGGCATCTGTGATATTCCAGAAAAAGCTGGGCAGTATTGGCGACAAGACTTTGCGTCTTACCCGTCTGGCCAAGTATATCGCCAGTCAAACCGGTGCGGACCAGGATCTGGTGCGCCGGGCTGCAGAACTCTGCAAGGCTGACCTGATGAGTGACATGGTCGGTGAATTTCCAAAGCTGCAGGGCGTTATGGGGCGATATTATGCTCAGCATGAACAGGAAAACGGCGAAGTCTGCATCGCCTTAGAACAGCACTACTGGCCAAGATATTCAGGTGACAAGCTGCCGCAATCTGATATCGCCCAGGCGATAGCGCTGGCCGACAGACTGGACAGTCTGGTGGGCATATTTGCGATCGGACAAAAACCCACCGGCGACAAGGATCCTTTTGCCTTGCGCCGTGCCGCGCTCGGCGTGGTGCGTATCCTGATCGAGAGTCGCCTCAACCTCGATCTGGCAGACCTGTGTCGTTCCGCAGCAGAAGGTCACGCCAGGGAACTCGAAGCCGCCAATGTGGTTGATGATGTAATCGAATATATTTTCGATCGACTGCGCGCTTACTACCAGGAACAGGGGATAGGCTTCGATCTTGTCGACGCGGTAACCTATAACCAGCCAGGCTTACTCTACGATTGCGAATTGCGTGTCAGGGCGTTGCACCAGTTTCAGGGGCACGAAGCTGCACAATCGCTGGCCGCGGCGAACAAGCGAATCAGCAATATTCTGAAGAAACAGGCCGACAGTGGTACTGCCGTCGTCGATGCAGGTTTATTCAGCGAGGATGCAGAGCGGCAGCTTTTTCAGCAGCTGCTAGAGTTACAGGATACGGTGGCAGCCTTATTTTCACAGGGTGAGTATTTGCAGGGCCTGAACCGGCTCGCGGATTTGAGGCCTGCAGTGGACTGTTTTTTCGACGATGTCATGGTAATGGTAGACGACGATGCGGTGAAAAATAACCGGCTTGCACTGCTTGCACAACTACTGCAAAGTTTCCGCAAGGTGGCAGATTTCTCGCGGATTCAATCCTGAGTTCCGGTTGGTTAAACACAGAGGAGATGGTCAGTGGCAAAAATGGTAATCCTGGACAGGGATGGTGTCATCAATCATATCGCTGAGGATGACATAAGCTCTGTAGACGCATGGGAACCTATTGCTGGTAGTATCGAGGCGATTAGCCGTTTGAAAAAGGCGGGTTACCTGGTGACTATCGCCAGTAACCATTCGGGCATATCCCGGGGGTTATATAGCGAAGACGAACTGAACGCGATGCATGAAAAACTGAATCGCCTGCTGGAAATGCGCGGCACCGGTGTCGATGGCATATTTTTCTGTCCGCATGGCCCTGAGGCCAATTGCATATGCCGTAAACCCAAACCCGGTTTACTTTTCCAGATTGCAAAAAAATTCAATATCGATCTCACTGTGACGCCCTTAGTCGGAGATAACATCAGCGATATCAAGGCCGCAAAAATGGTCAATGCCTTGCCAGTGCTGGTACGCACCGGCAAGGGCGAGTACGTCATGCAGCATTATCCGGAAGCACTCGACGTTCCGGTTTACGACGATCTCGCGCATTATGTCCGCGAAACCCTGCGACGCAACAAGTAAGAAATGACAAGCCCGCTTTATCGATTCTTCCTGGTACTCAGGTCCACCCTGTTCTGGATTGTGTTTCTGCCGGGAATATTGCTCGCGGCGACAATTGTGTCGCTGAGCTTTTTCATGCCGCTGGGTTTTCGCATCGCGGTCATCAAGATCTGGATAGCTATCACACTTTGGACGCTGAAAGTATTCTGTGGACTGAAGTATGAGGTAGAGGGTCTGGAAAATATTCCGCAGGATGGCTTTATCATCATGAGCAAGCATAGCTCGACCTGGGAAACATTGGCGCTGCAAAAATTTTTCGAGCCGCTGGTCTGGGTGGTAAAGCGCGAACTGACCAGGCTTCCCTTCTTCGGTTGGGCCCTGTTGGCGATGAATGCAATCGCGTTAAATCGCGGCACTGGACGCAAGGCGATCAACCAGTTGATCAGCGAAAGCAAGGCGCATATGGACAAGGGCCGAATCCTGATGTTGTTTCCCGAGGGTACCCGAGTATTGCCGACCCAGCACAAACCATTCAAGCTCGGCGGTGCGATCGTGTCGCAACGTACCGGTTACGCGGTATTACCGATAGCGCATAACGCGGGGGAGTTCTGGCCCAGGCATAGCTGGATAAAATGGCCGGGTACGATTCGCGTAGTCATAGGAAAACCAATTTCTCCCGATGGCAAGAAACCCGAACAAATCATAGCCGAGGTTGGCGACTGGATTACCCGGGAGTGCGAGCGCATTAGCGATAAGAAGCAATTGCGCCGCCTCGGTATCAAGTAATCCATGAGACGAGGCCTGGGGTATAGTTCCGCTTATGAAGCCAGCGATCCAAAAATGCTGCCGCGCCAGGGCAGCTAAATTTATTCTGCTTTGCCAGCTGCTGTTGCTGGCAGCCTGTTCCGAAGGTGGCAGCCCCTTTGCCATCACGGGTTGCAGCATCGCGCAACAGAATGAAACCGTGCACAAGACTATGCTGGACAGCTATTACTGGTATGACAGGGTAGCAAGCAGTATCGACTACAATGCTTTCGCGTCCCCCGCGGAAACCCTCGATTACCTGCGCTATGCGACACTGGATCGATTTTCTTACATCAGCCCGCAAGCCGACTTCAGCAATTTCATTAACAACGGTACTTACCTGGGCTATGGATTCGCTTACAAGGTTGAGAGCGATGACAGTGTCTGGGTGCAATTCGTTTATACCCTGTCGCCGGCCACCACAGCAGGTCTGCAGCGCGGAGACCGCATACTCAGCGTTAACGGACAGCCGGTGGCCAGCATTATCGCCGCCGATAGTTGGGGCAGCGTATTTGGCGCAGACCTGGCGGGCCTCCCGCTTGCGCTGGAAATACAACGAAACATGGCGCTGCAAACCCTGAGTATGAGCAAGGCAACAGTGACGATCAATACGGTATTGTTCAGCGATATCATCGATAACGGCACAAACAAAATCGGTTATCTGGTATTCAACAACTTTCTCAACACGTCGACAGCCGAGTTTGCGCCGGTATTTGCCCAGTTCAAGACGGCTGGTGTCGATCGATTGATACTCGATCTTCGCTACAACGGTGGTGGAAGCGTCCCGGTTGGCAGAGAGCTGGCCAGTTATATCAAGTCCAGCGCGGTTGCCAATAGCGAGGTTTATGTCGAACTGCGCTATAACAACCGGCACCCGGAATACAATTTCGCCTTTTATTTTTCACCCAGGGCGAATTCGCTGGGGCTTGCCGAAGTCACTGTTATTACCAGCGAGGCGACCTGTTCTGCCAGTGAGCAATTGATATCGGGTCTGGACCCTTATCTCGATGTCACTACCATAGGTAGTCGCAGCTGCGGCAAGCCGGTGGGGATGAACCCACTCAATTTTTGTGACTCCACGCTATTGGCAGTGAATTTTGCCAGCTTTAATGCAAACCGGCAGGGGGATTATTACAGTGGTATCCCGGCCGACTGCGCGGCTGGTGACGATCTCGCTTTTGCGCTAGGCGACCCCGCCGAACCGATGCTGCAGGCGGCCAGGCACTATGTTGAGAACCGTAGTTGCCTGACGACTCCACGGCCGCAGCAGCAGCCGGCAAGGCGACCAGCTGTCGGACTGGAGGCGATGATCGGTGCGGTATAGATTCCTCGGATGTTTGTTATGCCTCTTTTGCAACTTCGCTGCTGCCGGTTGGACCGGGGTGAGCGTCACCCTGGGTGAAAGCACTTCGGACTGGCAGTTTGGCGGTGAAAAACGTGAAGCCCGTAGTGGCTGGGTAGCCCTGCAAATCGAGGAAAAATCGGCCAGCGAGCTGCGCATCGGCGCCAGTATCGGCCATTCCAGCCTGCGAGTGGCGGCCAGCAGTCCGTTGAATACACAAAAATTCGATACCCAGTTTGTCGGTGTCTACCTGCGTCAACCAGTCAGGCTGAGCGATCATATCTCACTGGAGGGTCTTTTTTCCTACCATTACAATAGCGGCAGAAATAACGATGAAATGAACAGCTTCGAAGTGGATTGGAGCGAGACCCGGCTGCAACTCGGCCTCAGCGCCAGGTTCGCAAACATCAGGATCACGCCTTTCATTGCCTATAACCACGTCGATGGCGATATCGACAGCAGCGCAGGCATCGAAATTTTCGAGCTGGACGAGCCGCAAAGCAGCGGTATTCGTTTTGATTACCTGCTAGAGCCTAGTGCTTTCGTGCGTTTTGAGTTTCAGTCGGGGGCCAACGAGGGCGGTTTCCTGTCTTTTGTAAGGCAGTATTAAGCGCCGTTCAGGTAATTGTTTTTTTGCGCGCTGTAAGTTTCTACCAGTTCGTCGATTTTTGCCTGGTCAAATTCACGCAAGCCGCTCAATACCATTTTCTTTTGTCCACGGCCTACGCGCTCGCCATTACAGCTCAAATCATAATTAAGCGCTACGTCGCCACGTTTGCCGTAGAGGCGGAACAGACTTTCGGAAAGCGTCAGGTCAACAGAGTCGATGTCCAGGCGGTCCAGCGAAATACGCATATGGTCGTAAATCACCAGCGGTCTTTCGGTGTTGATCATGACGTTGTTCTGTTTCATCAAGGGTACCAGCACATGCGGAAAGGTATGCCCTGAGAATTCGACGTAGTTTCGCGTCAACGATTCGATCAGTTGTGCATCCCGGGTTTGTGCGCCGTCGGTGGAGACATCCAGATACTTCTTGTCGTTATCATCGTAAATCGATATCTCACGCGCATTGACCTCGGGTAAGATTAGCGTGGTATCTTCGTTAACCATGCCGGAAAAAGAAATACCCATGGTCTGGCGTAAACCATAATGGTGGATAATGACCGCAAACAGCAGATCACCCGGAACGCAGAAGCGTTTCGAGTCTTCATCGTGGATGGTATTGAAATCACCCGCCACTGATTTTGCAAAATCGCTGGCCTGTTGTCGGGTGAAGGTAAGTCTGGATTCTTCCAGGTTGTAGTATTTTTCTAGATTCATTTTTATTCTCGGGTTAACTTCCTGCGGCCCAGAATGCTATCTTAACCCATTTTCCAGAGGGGAAGTAACAAGTGCTTTTGACAGTCTTCGAGACGGCCCGACCAGATCATGCTCAGTTTCACTAATCTGGCGTTGAGGCGTTCGGCCACGCTGTTATTCAGCGACGTCGATTTCAAGGTGCATAGTCGCCAGAGGGTTGGTTTGACCGGAGCAAACGGCAGCGGCAAATCGTCGCTGTTTGGTTTGATTCGTGGTGACCTCAGTGTCGATCAGGGCGAATTCAGTATGCCGCGCGACTGGGTCATCGCCGAGGTTGCCCAGGAAGCCGACCTGTCTGATCAGGCAGCGATCGAATATGTTATCGATGGAGATCAAGAGCTTCGCCAGGTCGAGGCCCGCCTGGCGAAGGCCGAGATCAGCCACGACGCGCACGAAATCGCCGCCTGCCACGAGCGTCTGCTGGAAATCGACGGCTACCAGGGAATAAGTCGTGCCGCGCGCCTGCTCTCCGGACTGGGTTTCAAGGATGGCGATATCCGCCACCCAGTGAAGAGTTTTTCAGGCGGCTGGATCATGCGCCTCAATCTGGCGCGGGCGCTGATGTGTCGTTCGGACCTGCTGTTGCTCGACGAGCCCACCAACCATCTCGACCTCGACGCGGTGATCTGGCTGGAGCAATGGCTGCGCCAGTACGGCGGAACCCTGCTGCTGATTTCGCACGACCGCGACTTTCTCGATGCGGTGGTCGAGTGGGTTCTGCATATTGAAAATCAAGCGGTAGACCTGTACCGGGGTAATTATTCCGCCTTCGAGTTGCAGCGCGCTGAACGCCTCGCGCAGCAGCAGGCCGGTTATCAGAAACAACAGCAAAGCATTGCTCATATGCAGAGTTTCATCGATCGCTTCAAGGCCAAGGCGAGCAAGGCGAAGCAGGCGCAAAGCCGCATCAAGGCACTGGAGCGCCTGCAGCTGATCTCCCCGGCGCATATCGATTCCCCATTTCATTTTGAATTCCGTGCCCCGCTGGCTTTGCCGACTTCGCTACTGAAGCTCGATCAGGTTTCTACCGGCTACGGCGAAATCACCATCCTGTCGGCGATTAACTTTTCCTTGATACCGGGCGAGCGCATCGGCCTGTTGGGCCTGAATGGCGCCGGTAAGTCGACTTTCATCAAACTGCTCGCCGGGGAATTGCAGGCCGGTAACGGTAGCATGACGCGGTCGAAGGATTTACGTATTGGCTACTTTGCCCAGCACCAGGTGGAGCAGCTGGATCTGTCTGTTAATGCACTATTGACCATGCAGCGGCTGGATGCGAACCTGAGCGAACGCGAAATTCGCAGCTATCTGGGTGGATTTAATTTCAGGGGTGAAAAGGTGTTGCAGATTGTTTCCAGCTTTTCCGGCGGCGAGAAGGCGCGGCTGGTGCTGGCCTTGCTGATCTGGAATCGCCCGAATCTGCTGTTGCTGGACGAGCCGACCAATCACCTCGACCTGGAAATGCGCCTGGCGTTGAACCAGGCGCTGCAGGGTTTTGACGGCAGCGTCATCCTGGTGTCGCACGACCGCCATCTATTGCGCAGCGTTTGCGACGACCTGTGGTTGGTTGATAGCGGTCAATTGCAGCGCTTCGAACAGGATGTAGACGCCTATCCGGCCTGGCTGGCGGGGCGCAAGGCGCGTGGTAGCGATAGTCCAGGTGATAGCCCGAACGAGAGTATCCCGGCGCTGGATCAGAATGCGCTGCGCAAGCAATTGAGGACGCAGCAAAACCAGCTCAACAAAATCGAAAATGAAATGAGTAAGTTAAACCGTGTCGACGAGGCCTTGCAGGAGAAGCTGGCGGATAGCAGTATTTACCAGTCAGAAAATCGAGAAGTCCTCGAAAAGACCCTGGCCGAACAGGCTGAGTTCGCGCGAAAGCTGAAGCAGGCCGAAGAGGACTGGATGAATTTAAGCGAGCAAATCGAAGCCTCGGAACGTCTCGTCGGTTAACTGCCGTAACACTCGCTGACAATGCCGCCCAGGGTAATCAACGCATTCTTGTTGGTTTCGGTCCAGGGGTAGCCACAATTGATGCGGATATAGTTTTTAAAGCGGCGCGTCGCTGAAAACAGGATTCCCGGGGTGATGCCGATGTCGTGTTCCAGCGCACGATTGAAAATGTCGATGCCGTTACAACCCTTTGGCATTTCTACCCAGAGCACGTTGCCACCACGCGGGTTGGAGATATAAGTCCCTGGTGGAAAGCATTTTGCAATCATGAAACGACCCTTGTCGATTTGCTCGCCCATCGACGCGCGCAGCTTGACCAGGTGCCTGTCGTACTGGCCGCTGCTGAGGTATTCGGCCATTGCCATCTGGTTGATCGACGAGGTGGCCGAAGACCAGGCTTGCTTGTATTCGAGATATTCCTTGTGGTAGCGCCCTGCGAGCACCCAGCCGATGCGGTGTCCCGGTGCCAGCGTTTTAGAAAACGAAGAGCAGCTCAACACGATATTGTTGAGATCGTAGGATTTGGCAGGGCGGGGCGCCTTGTCGCCAAAATAGACGCTGCCGTAGACGTCATCCTCAATTAGCGGAATGTCACGTTCTGCCAGCAGGTTGACCAACTCGCGTTTGCGTTCTTCCGGCATCTGGCAGCCGAGTGGGTTGCTGATGTTCGGCGACGCCAGCACAGCCTTGATTTCCATGGTATCGAAGGCTTCTTCCAGCGCCTCAAGGCTCAAGCCGGTTTCCGGGTCGGTTTCGATTTCGACCGCGAGCATGCCCATTTTCTCGATCATGCGCAGCACCGCAAAATAAGTCGGCGATTCAACCGCGATGATATCGCCGCGCTTGGCCACGGTGCGCAGGCTGATCGACAATGCCTCGGTGGCACCGGAAGTGATGATAATATCGTCCGGATTTACGCGGGTATAGTTTGAAGCGTATTGTTGGGCGATTTGCTCGCGCAGCTTCATATCCCCCGGTGGGAAAATATAATCCATGCTTTTTTGTGGATAGCGACTGATGATGCTGCGTGTGGCGCGAGTCAGTGACTTCACCGGCATGAATTCAATGGAAGGTTTGGCGGTGCCGAAGGGAATGATGCGCGGGTTGTTGGCATTGCGAAAAATTTCTTCAAACAAATCACCGAAGCGAACGCGGCGCGCGTGGCGTGAGCTCGAGGTCGATTTTGGAATACTGTTTATCTGCTTCGACAGTGCATTGATGAAAAACCCCGACTGCGGCTTGGCGGTAAGGATTTCCTGGTCTTCGAGGTTGACGTAAGACTGGGTTATGGTGGCGATACTGACGCCGAGCTGCTTGCTCAATTTGCGCAATGAAGGTGCTTTGTCGCCGGGCTTGAGGTCACCCTTCTCTATCAATTCGTTGATGTAGCGGGAAACCTGGTCATATTTGAAGGAATCGGGGCGTGAAACTGTCATGGTGTCGACCAAACTGTAATGTAGGGATTTCAAAAAAATTGTAACTGTTATTGTAACAGTTACGCCACTAATATTACATTATTGCTGCTTAGGCAGACGGATTGAAAGCTGGCTTCAGGTTGAAACCAGCGAATTGTAACTAAGGTTGGTTACATTGGCTACAAGTTAAAACCCCCTCCTCCTCCTCAGGTTTTGACTTCTTTGCCACCAGATCGAAAGATCTGGTGGCATTTTTTTGCCTGCGATTCGGCAAGAGCCTGAATTGGTCAGGAATGAACACAGGCAAACAGGTTCCGAGCAAGGGGTACAATTCTGACAATGCCCGGGCCACTTGCTTTTTAGTCGCCTCGAAACTATCTGCGGCCCCAAATGATGCGAAAACTCCAACACGCAACTCTAGTGCGTTGAATCTCCTCAAAGTACTTGTTTGCAGAACCGCTTTTCGGTGCAGTAACACATTGATTTGACTAGCCGCAACTATAGCCTCGATATAGTCGGGAAACCTAACCTTATAAGGGGTATAGTGGTGTCTCAGTAGACCCCCCCCCCCATTTCACAAGGCGATAAATGACATATGCAGCCGATGAAATAAAATTACAAAGGTGGATATGTCATGGAAACTCGGAAACCAACACAAAAGTCACTCGCCAACCGCAAGCAGCCCACTAAAATACAACCTGCTGAAAACAAGCAACCTGCCACCGAACATCCTGATGAGATGGGTTTTCCTATCGTTGTGCTTGGCGCTTCGGCTGGTGGACTAGAAGCTTTTGAGGCTTTTTTCAACACGACATCCGCTGTTTCGGGCATGGCATTTATCCTCATTGCACACCTCGATCCTACCCACATCAGCCTGTTACCCGAGCTGGTGCAAAAGCGAACCAAAATGCAAGTCCATAAAATAGTGGATGGCACGAAAGTTGAGCCTGACAACGTCTACGTGATTCCGCCGAATAATGACTTAACAATCCTCAACGGTATTCTCCAGTTAATGCGTCAATCGCGGCCGCGAGGTGTCAATCTGCCCATCGACATATTTTTTCGTTCGCTTGCGCGCGATCAGGGTGCCAATGCGATTTGCATTATTCTCTCCGGCACGGGCACCGATGGTACCCTGGGTTTGAAGGCGATCAAGGGCGAAGTGGGCATGGTGATGGTGCAGGACGAGGATTCGGCCAAATACGATGGCATGCCAAGAAGTGCGATCGCCACCGGACTTGCCGATTATGTTCTGCCACCCGATCAAATGTTTGCACAATTGCTCAAATATACCCGTCACAGTTTGCAGGTTGCCGCTCCTTTTAAGTCGAGCATCGAAGGCAATGCTGCAAACGCTTTGCAGAAAATCTACATCTTGCTTCGAACACAAACCGACCACGACTTTTCGCTCTACAAAAAGAACACCATTTGCAGGCGCATCGAGCGGCGCATGGCCGTCAATCAAATCGATGATATCAATGAGTATGTGCTTTACCTAAAGAACAGTGAGCGCGAAGTAAATATCCTGTTCCAGGAATTATTGATCGGGGTGACCAACTTTTTCAGGGATGCGGAAATGTTCGACACGCTGAGCGAGAAGGTGCTGACTAAATTGCTCGAAGAGAAACCCGATGGTTACACCATTCGAGTATGGGTGGCTGGATGCAGCAGTGGCGAGGAGGCCTATTCGCTGGCGATTATTCTGCAGGAGTGCATGTCGCGGATAGATCGCCAGTTTAATGTACAGATCTTTGCCACGGATATCGATGAAGGTGCAATCAACTCTGCGCGCGCCGGCATCTATCCTGCGAGCATTCAGGCCGATGTTTCGCCAGAGCGCCTTAAACTCCATTTCACCAAGGAAGACGATGGCCAGTTTCGCATCAAGAAATCGATTCGCGAATCACTGGTATTTGCCTCGCATAATGTCATCAAAGACCCGCCATTTACCAAGCTCGATATTATGTCCTGTCGCAACCTTTTGATTTATATGGGGCCTGAGTTGCAGAAAAGATTACTGCCAATTTTTCATTACGGTTTGAAACGGGATGGAATTTTGTTTCTCGGTTCGTCTGAAACCATTGGCCAGGATGGTGTCGAAATGTTTACAACGCTCGACAGAAAAGGCAAAATTTTTCGTCGCAAGCAAATCGCCGGCATTGGACACAAGATGCAGGACTACCCGACTACTCCCGCCCGTCTGGAGATAGAAGTACCGGAAGTATCGGGTAGCATACGGCGCGCAGAAGAGATCAGCGCTTTGCAACTGGTCGAATCAATTCTACAACAAAGCAAGGCCCCGCCCTGTGCCGTCATAGATGATGCCTGCAACGTGGTTTACATTCATGGTCGTACTGGTCGTTATCTGGAGCCAGCAGAAGGGAAAATCAGCGTCAATATCCTGGAAATGGCCCGACCAGGTTTGAAAGTGGTGCTCACCGCAGCAATCCGTAAGGTGGCGTTGAATAAAGAAGAAATTTGTCACCGCGATTTGGAGGTTCAATGTGACGAGGACATTATCACCGTGGATTTATTTGTTAAGCCAATTCTGGAGCACAGTATCACGCGCGGGCTGATGATGGTGATCTTTGAAGAGAAAAGTCCGTCTGCGTCAAAAAGCCAGAAACAAAATAAGTCGTTGGAAAAGAAGTTAAGTAGTAAAAGCCCCGAAGACATTGAACGCGAGTTGCTTTATGCCAGAGAAAACCTGCAAATTACGGTGGAGGAGCTGGAGGCATCGAACGAAGAATTAAAATCAACTAATGAGGAGCTGCAAAGCACCAATGAAGAATTGCAAAGCACCAACGAAGAAATGGAAACCTCGAAGGAGGAATTGCAGTCACTGAATGAAGAGTCAATTACCGTAAACGCCGAACTACAAAGTCACATCGACGAGCTGTCCAAAGCTAACGATGATATGAAAAACCTGCTCGATAGCACCGACATTGCCACCTTGTTTCTGGATAAGGATTTGTGTATTCGCCGCTTTACACCGGGGACGACTGAAATCATACCGCTGTCACGAGCCGACGTTGGGCGGCCGATTAGCAATTTTTCAAATACTCTGCTCGACACAAACCTGAGCGAATACGGCAGCAAGGTACTCGATGATCTGGCTATTCGCGAATTGGAGGTAAAATGTCTGGATGGCCGTATTTTTGCGATGAGGGTTCGCCCCTATCGAACAATAACCAATTTGATCGATGGCGTTGTTGTCACTTTCGAGGATATTAGCGAGCGCAAGCGCAGCGAACAGATTGTCAATGAAACGGCGTATCGTTACCGAATTATGTTCGACCTCGCGAGTGACTCGATTGTAATGGTTAATGCAAGAACGGGGGGTATAAAAGAATCAAACCGCAATGCTCGAGAGCGCCTTGGCTACTCGCTGGAAGAATTCCAGCAACTGGCGATACAGGATATCGAGGCCGTCGAGAACCCACGTGAAGTGTTGGCGCATTTGGCAAAACTCGTCAGCCAGAGAAGCGGGTTTTTCGAGACCCGGTACAGGACAAAGACGGCTAAAATTTTAAACGTAGTGGTGAAAGTTCAAGCTTTTACCATCGACCAAGAAAACTTCCTGCTATTCGCCTGGCCCCCCGCTGACGAACGTCAGGCTATCTCTGACTGATCAACCACGGAGTAATGCTCGACGAGATTCAACATCTCCAACACAGGGAAGACACGGATGGACAAAAAAGTGAAAGACTGGCAGCCGCATGTGTCAGACCACGCAAAACTGTGCAGCCGAGCGGGAAAAATGATGGCGTCTGGCAATGCGAATAACAAAATTGACTACGCGATGCTAAAGTCGATCAACGAAGTCGGTCAGGTGATGGGCATGAAAACCATCGCAGAATTCGTCGAAAGCGCAGAAATTAAAGGTATGTTAGAAGCCATCGATGTGAATTACGCGCAGGGTTACGCAATCGGGCAACCCATTGATGTAAAGGCGCTGTTGGCAAGCGGCTAAGAAGCCAGTAACAAATAACTCTGCTTCTATTGCCGTACTACGAGTGTCGATCGCCTCTGGTGGGTCGCTATTTGCCGCTGTCTGGACTAAATGTGGAAGTCCGTTTTGCGAAGTTGATAGAAAATGGCGCGCTCGGCGGGATGGATGTGGGCACTGTAATCAGCGCTTAACACTACCAGCATAACGTTAAGCAGACGATCTTTAAGCGGTCAAAGTTGGTGAAGCTGACGATTTAAGCGCGGACACCCATGAAAGTGAGGCAAGCGTGAATCTTCGGCCACCGGCGGACGCCCGGGTTCAATAAGTTAAACCCGTAAAGCGAACCAAGGTAACCTTTAAGGTGCTTCAGAGTTCCCTGGAGTTATAAAGGGTACATCAAGACGCAATGAGTTGGTTTATACGCACTAAATTAATCATAAAGCC
Source organism: uncultured Gammaproteobacteria bacterium (assembly GCA_963976575.1). Lineage (GTDB taxonomy): Bacteria > Pseudomonadota > Gammaproteobacteria. The sequence goes on from CAXBMV010000001.1 coordinate 19,912, forward strand.
ACGCCTACTACCAATGCCAAAATAAGGGCTTGCAAAAGCAAAGCAAATCCAATGCCGCCGACTACTGTTACTACGTCAGTCAATGGGTCGACTCCAGGTGGGGAAACCGGTCTTGTTATCTCGATGATCTCAATGTCTTCGATATTAAAGCTTTCTTCATTACTAAAAACGTAACCATCGGATATCGAAGTAACCTTTGTATAGTGCTCGATCCCCGATTTTGTCACCAATCGCACTTCATAACCCGGTTTAAGAACTTTAACAATTTCTTCAGTTGTCGAGTTTCCCTTGACTGGTTGCATCGTTGTGCAAGCAGACAGAGTGAAGATCACCAAAACAGACACTAAAAGATACTTTGCATGTTGCATTTTATCTCTCCTTTGCGAGTCAATAAGGGTTGGTTCGACTAACACTTAACACTATGCGAAACATTAGTAGGGGCCGGCAAAACAGCAGAATCGTCATTTGGGGAATGCAAAATCCTTTGCTGGACTCGGTTTGCTCAATGACATTGGGTACCTTCCCAGTGTAAGGATTCGAGCTTGCGCCTGAGAATCAGGTTTAGCAATTTGTTTTTTTAAAGATATGGTGGCTACACCTGGAGGCACTGCTATTCGGTATCGTCTATCAACTTCAATCCATAATCAGTCACTATTAGGCTGACTCACCCAAAAGCTCGAAGTCGAAAGATGTCGCCAGGTGTCGAACATGCCGCTGAAGGTGGCGGGCGCGAGTGTCTCAGCTGGGTCGTCTTTTGCTGCTTGCTGAACCCAGGTGAATGTGCGCTTCGCTGCGGTAGCAACTATTTGAGCTTAACGGCTGAAATGTCCGTTAATGAGAAATCAGCAGATTGATAGAAAATGGCGCGCTCGGCGGGAGTCGAAATAGAGCTATAAATAATTAATATATATGGATATATTTCAGTATGAAAAAAAAATTACCACCAATATTACCACCAAACGCACAGGTGCTTCGATCTACCTACCCCAACCAATTGGTTACCCGGAAAATTATAATATGGGCAGCGGTGATGTATAACTAATTCGTGGAGATCCAATCAAACGACTGCCTATTCTGCGGTATAGAGCCTGGTAGGATTATAGTTGGGAATGCCTTAGCTACGGACGTTGGTATTAAAGTTAAGGTATGATTTGGGAGAAACAATAATCTAATGCCCGCTCAATAATTATTAAGAGGCCACCGGCCTCATAGATATGCTGTTGAGGTATCTAAAGGATCAAAGAAATGGCGATAGTAGATCTTAGGGAGTTTGAGGAGGAGTTTGTAGTCCACTTCGGGACCGAACGAACTCGCATTAACGCTTATACCCTCGCTTCAACTTTAGTAGCTATCGCGGATGCAACTCGTGAGGCAAATCAGATTGTTAATCCAGGCTACTCTGTTGAGGTAGTAGTTGAAGCAATTAGCCCTGGAAGCTTTCGGGCAAAGTTCAAAGCCGTTTACACCGGCGCTGGCAATTTATTCTCGAATGACAATCTAAAGACTATCGCCCTAAATGTAGTGGCATCATATATATTTGTAAATACCTTAGCACCAGATACAGAAGTTTCTGTGCGAGTAGATGATTCTCAAGTGATTATCGAGCAAGGCGACAAAACAATTATCGTGTCTAAAGAAACACACGACGCGATGAAAAATGTCGAGAAATCCCAGAAGTTTCGTCAAGACATAGGTAAGGCATTTTCTGCAGTAGAAAAAGACCAGGAAATTCACAGCATTGGTATCGCTCGCTCTCTCGATGATGAAAAATCGCCGCTTGAGATACCGCGTCAAAATTTTGGTTTGCTGAGCCAAGAAGCGATTCTTGAATCTGATAAGAGAGAACTTATTGAAGCCGCAGACTTAGAAATACTAAGGGCGGTTCTTGAGCGCAGCAAACGCAAATGGGAATTTGTTTGGCGAGGCGTCAAGATATCCGCACCTGTTCTGGATGAGAAATTCTTTGATGATTTTTTCGCTCATCGGATTACAATTGCACCAGGCGATGCACTTCGTGTTCAACTTAAAATTTACCAACGCCGAAATGAGGACACTGGAATATATACTAATGAGCGATATGAGGTTACACGTGTAGACGAGCACGTGCCACGTATGACCCAGATTGAAAATCCCCAAGGATACGTCTAACAGGCGTATGCAGTCGGACGTGGCAGAGCCGCGCCCCTGGAAGCGTTTTACGTAAAAAGTTTGCGAAACGGATAGTACATGCCACAAAAAATCTACTTTGATGAATCGGGTTTTACTGGGAATAACCTGCTCAATAACAATCAAACGATGTTTTCATACGGATCAGTAGCAACTTGCGATGATGAAGCTAGAGACTTTGTTGAATATCTGATTAAAAAGTATGGTGTTCAAAATGGTGAGCTAAAAGGCAGTAAACTAATAAAATACAATAAGGGAAGGAAGGCCATCTCAGAAATATTTGATATATTTCAAGGAAGAATCAAAGTGTCATTGTCAGATAAAAAGTATGCACTATCAGGAAAATTCTTTGAGTATATATTTGAACCATGCTTTTCTGAGAACAACTCATTATTTTATAACATTAACTTTCATCGTTTCATTGCCAACATTCTCCACTTGGAGTTTGTTGCAAGAGGAGCTGGTGCCGAGGAAATATTCTCAGATTTTGAAGAGTTGATGAGGAACAGCGATAATCCAGAGCTTGAGTCTCTATTCAGCACAACCGTACATCCTGAAAACTCACCAATAATGGTTCAAATTAGGGAGTTCGCACTTTGTCAAAAAGGAGCCATAAAAAAAGAATTAGCTTCTTTGCCAGGTGATGGTGTTGCAAAGTGGATTCTTGATCTTACAAATACAGCTCTTTTCTCTTTGTTGGCTAATTGGGGGCTAGAGCATGAGCAGCTAACAGCAATATGCGATGACGCAAAACCCTTGCAGCATGATCAGCAACTATATAACGCAATGATAAATAGAGAGGATAAACACTTTTCACATATGGGAGGGGAAAAGCATCCAATTACTTTCAATTTATCCGGGCCCATACAGTTAGTTGACTCAAAAACTTATCATGGTGTGCAACTTGCTGATGCAGTTGCAGCGGCTTCAATATATGCAGTAAGTGGAGCGTCCGATAAACACGCAGAGGAATGGAAAGGTATCATTCCTGATATAGCCATTTATGGTAGTTTGTTGCCAGATTATGATTATGTCGATTTAAATCGATATGAGGTGCAACGAAATGCAGTTGTAATGCTTGAATTGCACTCAAGAGCTACAAAAAACCAATCTTTGCTAGACGGTATGCCTGAGTATATAAATATAATTACGCAAGAACTGATTCATAACCCATTGCAAATAAATGCATAACAAATTATTGCGCCGGACAAATTGCCGGTGAAGAAAGGCGTTATCGTGCAATAGGTAATACACTCGGTGCAGTTGGGCTGGAAGGTAGTATTGAAAAAGGAAGCACAATAACTGAAATTGCTGATAATTCCTACATACCCAAAAATCGAGGAAACGTGAACGAGAAGCAAAAAATATTAATTATCTTTGGTCTATTTGGACTCTGTGTTTTGCTGAATATAATTTTTGTTGAATGGGCTAGCAGACCTACAGACATAGCAGAAAGATATCCTCCTCTAATAACATTATTCACTTATGAAAAAGAAATGTACGATAACACTCCTGGGTTTAAAGTCGGGTCAAGATCGTATACTCAATCACGGGCAATCGGGATATATAGTGTGCCAAGAATTAACAAAGCGGTTTCTGCTGTGGTTGGCTTGATCGTTCCGTGCTCATGGAGGACATTTAACCGGTGCGCTGAAGGTTCATTATCAAGCTGATTTTTCGCGGTACTGGCCCTCGGAAGTTAAAACTGATGCATATAGTCAAAGCCAGTGCTGGGAAAAATTAGCAACCCATCGAAGCCGTGGTGTGAAATTGTAGCGGGGTCGGTATCGAAGCCGAAATCAGTGAGTTTGGCACCGGAAATACCGGTCGAATCATCCGGACGAATCTCCGGTCAAAACTCAGTCTAATTTCGCCTTCCTAGGCTATGAACGTCCTGTCTTATTTTATTTCACCTCCTGCTTTTCAGCTTTAGTTAAATTCAAGCCAGGTCCTTAAAGCTCCAGGCAGTTAACCACCCAGAGATTGTGATGAATCTCGGTTACTTCGCTGTTGAGTTCAAGATCCCTTGCTATGCTGGTGTAATCAATATGGTTACGGATTAAGTCAGGTAGTTGATCCAATTGATATAAGTCCTCTACAAGCTCAAAGGCATAGTCTGCCAGGCTACCTCGATGCAGGATAACTTCGTCCCTTCGTTTGATAGCTTCATCAAGGTGCATGATCTCTATCAGGTAGCAGATGGCTGATGCTTCATGACTATCGTCTGAATACTTGTCCAGCTCATCGAACCAGATATCGACGTTACCCTGGTTAATGTTAGTGGCGTTAAACACACGAGGGTTATCACCGTCGATGTATTCATTTCGACTTCTTCGTAGAGAGATTTATTCATGTTGCTTTCAAACTCTTCGGTGCTGGTGAAATAGAAACCGGTGTAGCTGGTGTCGTAAGGGTTTGCGTATAGGGTCGTTGTCATGACTGTTCTCCACCCAGGTACTCCCAGACCCCACTGATCGTTGAACCAGTAGTAACGATAGTATTCATAGCAGCCCTCGCTCAGCAAACGAAATCACCTCTTCACCAACGATCAGATGATCGAGAACTCGAACATCGATTAAAGCTAATGCATCCTTCAGCCGTTTTGTGATCCTCTCGTCAGCCAGGCTCGGCTCTGCGATTCCGGACGGATGATTGTGGGCAAAGATAACAGCTGCAGCGTTACAGCTCAGGCAGGCTTTCAAGACCTCTCTGGGATAAACTGAAGCACTGTCAATGGTTCCTCTGAACAGCTCATCAAAAACAATCACTCTGTTACGGTTATCTAGGAAAAGACAGGCGAATACTTCGTGCTCGTAAGCGAAAAGCTTAAGCTTTACGAAGTCCTTGCTAGCTTGCGGACTGGTCATTGGTATTGAGTCTGGATCGTATAAAAGTCGAGATTCCAGAATCTTAAGTGCCGACTCAATAATGGCATCGTCGTTTGATATAGCGATTTGATTTGTGTTCATGATTTTCTCCAGTGAACGTTAATAAAAAAGAGCCAGGACAACCGTTGAAGGTTGCTGGCTCTATGGTTACGGGATGGATGTTATGACTGCTCTAATGAATTATGAGGCAGTAGGGCAGTGTTGGTGCGAGACTATGCAATGCTAAGGAATAGCCGGTGCAATAGAGCTCAAGCAGCGCGTTAACAGTAGCGTCAAGCTTCTGTTATTAGTGCTAATTGAGTGGAGTGGTGGCGAAGGGTACGGTGGTGACCGTAGCCGCGTTTGTGAAGGATGCCGCAGGCAATTTCCGTTGAATCTACCCCAATCCTATCGGAGCCTAATTACGCCATCCTTGTGCTCTGTACTACCTAGCCGTTATGACTTGGCCAGTTTCTTGGTGGATGCAGGAGCATCGTCGTCCAGGTCATCCTTGAGTAGGTCTGCGAGCAGCTTACCACTGCCTACGCCCACTGCCTCTATAGTGACGGACAATTCCTGACGTACGTACTTGTACGCCCTGGCGTCTGCTTCTTCCTCGGATGCTCCCTCTTGGATGAGGTAGCCCTTGGTGCTAGAGAAGGGAAGCAGGACTACTGCCTTGGTGCAAGGCACTGCTTGTCCGATGCTCTTGTTCAACAGCTCAGTACCATCGGCCAGTATCTGTGCGCCAAGGCCCACAGTGTTGATGGCTGCTGAGAATGTGTTCTTAGTTGCACGCACTAAGTTGCAAGTTGATTTACTCATTTGTATTTCCTCTTTAGTAAAATGGGTCCCATATTCCCGAAGTGGGGGGGTACCCAGCGGTACATAGCGCGGAACGCTATATACTGCCCCTACGCCAAAATTTTAAAAATCTATAAAGATTTCTGGGAAGCTGATAACGAAATTGATTGAATCGAGTAATTGATATACCTTGGGTTTTCAGTACTGGTCTAGCGGAGATATTCTGGACATGAACCGACGAGATTTTTTCAACAGCATGGGAAGAAAGACTGCGCCAGTAGCTACTGGAGCCACTGCTCCTGCTCTCGTATATCTGAACTCGCTCAGTGACGAAATGAAAGCTTTAAGCAAAGATCTAAATGGAAAGTTAGGGGCTATATCAGCTGAAATAAAAGAACCGGTCCAGTCGCTACACAATCGCCTTGATGGTGCTGCTTTAGCAATTAGCTACCAGCAGATTCAGCTGTATTTCACGGTAAGGCAATGTCAAAGTCGACATAAGTAGCTGACTCCGGGAAACTTGCAATTTTTCCCATTTGTGTAGTAACTTTAGACGATTGACTTTTGCCAAAGATCCAGGGATGCAAATGTGTTAGCCAGGAAACTGCCTTAGTGAGTTCAAAAAAAATACAAGATACCTTTAAAAAACTGATTGCTTCTAGTAGGCATCGCAGACTGATTGTTACGCAAAGTGAGGGGAAAAAGGTGAAGATTCACTCAAGGCCGAACTTCATAGAAATTGACGGTGTTGTTTATCAACTAGTACCAAAAAATTCTAAAGGACCGCAGCAACCCCAAACGGGAGATTTACATGGTAAAAATCCTAGAAACTACAATCGTTCAAATTCGCCTCAAAGACCAAGTTCGCACCCAAGAGAAGGTTCGCCACCAAGAGGCGCCCAATTTCGAAAAGAACCCGATAATCTTCCCGCGGAATGGGATAACTGGGAAAACTGGGACAACTGGACCGATTGGGACAACTGGGGCAACTGGGACAATTGGGGCGATTGGACCCAATGGGACGACTGGGATAACTGGAGCAATTAATAGAATCAGGATAATGGGTTTTTGGGGAATCATCCCCAAATGGTTATATGTTGAACCTAAGTAAATAAATTCAAATAAATATTTGACTATGAGAATTTCAATATCAACGGAGATTCAATCCATTAAGGCAATAAAGCCGCTTGAATTGAACCCTAGTTCGTATTTTGATGCTAGGGAAAGACGGATGCAGGAGCGCCATTTCTTAACATGCAATTGGGGGGCGATTGAAGAATTGGAACTTGCCCCTCCGGAGAAGGGATGCAGGTCGGACATCTATTTCGGAATTGTTTCTGGTTTGAGCGATATGTTCTGGGCCCAGTTTGGTGACCTTGAAAAAACTCCAATTGGCGAAATCGAACTTAATGAAAAAATAAAGGTTCCAGAGTTACGAGTTGAAAACTTAAAACAAGTCATCTCCAAACTGGAAAGCGGAGTATCTAACTTTCCACTAGAAATTTTAAATTATCACGTTCTTCTGCAAGAAGGTAATAAACGATCAGCGGTTTTCGATGGCTGGTCAAATAATTATATAGGTCTCCATGCAGATTTTCTTACTTCATGGGGCTGGGAGAATCGTAATACTTTAGAGCGAAGACTGATTGTAAACTTAGGGGATTCCCCTAGAGTATTAGCAATATCAAACGATGATTTGATTTCTCTTAGAGATAAATATGCTGACAAGTTCAGCGAGAAAGAATGGTCTCGTTTTACCGCTACCCCAAACAGCTTTTTTGTATCAAAAGTACTCGAATGTATAGGTCCAGATTTAATAACAGGTTATATCTTGGAACCTAATGAGTTTTGCATCTTTCCAGCTCAAAACCACATCCACGATGGATTTACAGAAGGTTTTACGGATTTTGATGTCGTGCTTAATTGCCTAGTTAACTAGGTGCGACAAATGGATCAAGTGAAATACTTGATGCTACAGCCCACCTCTTTTTGCAATCTCGATTGTAAGTATTGCTACCTACCAAATAGAGATAATCGTGGGAAACTTGGACGCGAGACGGTGGAGCGTCTCGTACATCTCATTAACAAAGATCATTGGTTGCTAAATCCGAGGTTATCGGTCATATGGCACGCCGGAGAACCTCTGGCATTGCCCTTGAAAAAGTTTGAAGAATTAGTAATTGAAGTAAATAAAATTCGAAATGTCTCAATTCAGCACTTTATTCAAACAAACGCAACGCTAATTTCTGACGATTGGGCAAGTTTTTTTCAGAAATACAATATTCGAATCGGTGTCAGTATAGATGGCGCACAAGAGTCACATGACTCTCAAAGACAATACCGAGATGGGCGTGGGTCGTTCAAAAAGGCAATGGAAGGTATTTCAGTTCTGCAGAAGAAGAACATTCCTTTTTCATTAATTGCGGTAGTTACCAAACAATTTTTAAATAACATAAATGGAAACATTCATTTTCTAGCTTCTCTTGGTGCAAAACGAATTGGGTTAAATTTTGAAGAAATCGAAAGCTCAAACTTTAAATCCTCGTTAACTGGGGAAGAGTTGGGGGAGCCGATGGGTGAGATTTATAGCAGTCTACTAGAATTGCACAATTGCGGAAAAATTCGCTCACGAGAAATCGATAGATTATTTCAGCCCGGGAAGTATAGCGACTCCGATGCTTTTTGCTCAGACCTAAAGCCATTTTCTTTCCTTAACGTTTCAAGTGCCGGTGATCTAAGCACATTTTCTCCGGAACTACTTGATGCGACTTTCAGGCGACGAAATTTTATATACGGAAATATTCACAAGGTTAAATCTTTAACGGAACTATTTTCTAGTTCATTGCTTCAGAGCGACTATAAGGAAATACTATCTGGTATTGCTAAATGCAGGAAGGAATGTGAATTTTTTGAGAACTGTGGAGGGGGAGAGGCTTCCAATAAAGTATTCGAGAACGGCACTTTTGCTAGTTCAAATACAATGCACTGCTATGTAAAAATCCAAGTGCCTATTTCCTGGGCCTCGGGCAGCAAGAATACAAAGGTCAAATTATGACAAGCCCCTACGACCCCATTACGAAAACATCTGCTTTAGCATGCATTGAATCGATTTGGAAATGACGGAGAAAGCCCGTGTAGAGCCAACTTCAGATGCGATCAGAATGACTGCTAGTTTGATATGCTTGCTATTAACTACAACACGTCTGGAACGAGACAGCAAAGGTCTTTTCAGAGTGGTGCATGACCGCTGTTGGCCGATTCGAGCCGTTCAAGCCTAAGGTTTGAATGACTGCTTTGGAGGATGGATTAACAAGGTGTAGACATCGTAGACAATTATCCAGAACATCGCGTGGTGTCACTGTAGACATCGAGACATCTCGATCCAATGCCTAGCTGGTTTTTGTATGTAGACATCGGCATCAATAGATATTTAATTCTAAACGGGAATGATTCGCATTTAAAAGCGTGGAGATAAGAAAGCGTCTGAGAGCTTCTGAAGGGCTGCAACAGCCTGTTAAATTTCAGTTTGAGTGATGGGGCACTACAAACCGTTTTCTCGCTTTTTAAGGCTAGTGTGAAGGCTATCGTGGGTCGAGTGGGGTCTTGCGCTAGTAGTCCTCAGCAAGCGGATCTGGAATCTATAGCGCAATCTAGTTCATTTAATATTCTTGCTGCCCCTCTTCCACTCCCGCTTTTATTACCGAGATAGCTAGAGCCGCTTCATGGGCAGGCAACTCTTGCAGGCGATACAACAAAGCACCTAGTGCTGGCCTCCAAAAATTGGCACCCCAAAATCCTTCTGTATCTTCATCTAGAATCTCTTCCAGTTCAACTTGGACATCCTCTTCGCGCAAGAACTTTATTTTTTTGTCGAGAGAAATACGTACACTCAAGGCCTCAATATTTTTCGGCAAAGGCAGTCCCGCTACCCCATTGGAAAGCGACAAAATAATACATGGCCGTTTGGTCTGCTCATGAGCCACAAGCCGTTGTTGTACAAGGTCGATCAAATGGCGGGCGTAAACATCTAAGGGTGAGAGGTTTGCGTCTAAAAGAACTACAGACCTGTTGTCGCTATCAAAATCTTTTTTAAATTGATGATCCCCTGTAACACCGATCCCGCAATCAAAAATCAGGCAACCCGATTTGTCTTTAGATCCCCACGCCTCTGCTATGAGCCTGGCTGCGATACCTTCTAAAACAAGAACTAGACCGGCGTCTAAAACAACATGTCCCGCCTGCTCTAATGCCGTAGCATGTTTCGATGATAGACCTATTGATTTCAAAGTATCGGTCAAAGGTTCGTTTTCGTGTTCCTTGGTTCTAAAGCTGTTAGCTATCTGCTCATTATTGATGGATTGACTTGGTTTATCGTTATTTTCGGGTTTGTTAATAAGCTCATCATAAATAACGACTTGCCCAAGCGTATCCAGCACTTCTGCTTTCGCCTTCTTAAGTGATTCCTTGACTGCTTTATTTATAGAGGAAGGTATTGCCTTCAGATCCTTTTCTTGCTTTGAATTTGCCTTTTTTAACTCCGCACTCTGTTTCTTAATTTTCTCAAGCTCATCCAGTAGTTCACTTTTTTCATTTATCCGAAGTTCAACTATTTTTTGGATCTCCTGATCAATTCTCACCTTGACCCTTTCATGTGTCATGGCTTGTTCTAACAAGGTGTCAATACCACTATCATGACTCTCAATATATTCTAACTCTTCCAGTAATCTTGCTTTACGCGAATCATTTTGATGTCCCTCAGCAGAATTTATCCACTCTAGTAATTTTCTCTGCTGAGCTTTTGTTAAATTATCAGGATTATCGTTGTTGCTGTTAAAAAATTTCTTTAGCGTGGATGCTAACGTAGAGCATTCGTAAACTTCATGTGCAGGCAGTGGGCCGAGCACATGCAATCTTCCCTCAAACCTAAAAGCTTCCAGAGATCTCCAACACGGCATTCCCTCATCAAATCCATCATCTCGAGTTAAATCCTTTCCTTGAGGGCATCCAAGTATTAGCCCATCACGAAGCTGGAATAGATAGGGAGCTGTTTGATCCAATCCAGATCTCGAAAACTGTTCTTTTATGTATTCGCGAACAGAATCATAGTCGGTGGAGTTAAATGGCACTAACTGAAGTTCGTATACGAGAGATTTTGTGCCTTTTAAATGATAGTTAGTAAAATGATCCGCGCTACCAGGTTCGTTTCTATCAATATGCCAAATACCTAGTTCATGCTTTTTAGGTTGTTTCGGATAGTGCTGCCCAGTAAATGCTTGAACATCCCCCGAATTAGGAAAAAGAGACCTTCTGATCTCCTTGTCCTCTAGAGACAATAATCTGCCATCCCAAGAATGAACTGCGAAGGGCTGCACAAACACAGCTGTCGCTGGTGAGTCTTTAGTGCACTTACCCACAATTTGGTCTCTATCGAAATCGAAAAGCGGCTCTTCAAAATGGTCTAGTTGAGTTATCTGGACCCCAGATGGGGCTGACTTAGAAGTACTTTTCTTCTTTGCTACACTTTTTGAATATTCGAATAGTATATTGGAGATATCGTTGAGGCCGAGATCGCTAAGAGCCTCCATCGAATTTTGAGTTCCTTCACTCTCTCCTTGTTTGATAAAGTACAACCCGGATAAAAAATTTGCTATCCCTTGTCGCTGATTCACCAGGTATTCATCAGGATCTTTCCCGTCAAAAACAGCTATCAAAGCAAGAGCGAGATTGGGATCAGAAAAGGAATCATCGTGGTTTACATTTTCTTCCACAGTTGTTCGCTCTTCTTCAGATGCTTGTTCGAGATCAGAATCCTGATCAGAACCATCTGGGGAAGATCTTAGGAAACTTAAAAGCTTTCCTGACAAACTGTCTGAGAATAAATGAATCAAGCAAGAACGAGCAAATCGTTTAGCATCATTTTCAGAAAGACTCTCAGTTGAATCTTCATACAGAGAATATGTTTCAACTATCTCATCAACGCTTTCAGGCTCTATCAGCGATAGATTTTTTGAAAGCCAATTTTGCACAATAGGTTCCGTAGGCTCTGGGAGATTTAGCATGGCGGTAATTCGAGCCTCGCCTCCACGAGGTAGGTTCTGGACCTTCGCTCCCTTCATAATTAGCATGGGTCGATTAGCTGAAAAAAATTGGCGCAGCTCATCGCCACTCATACCGAAGTGAAGCAAGTATTTAAACCGTGATCTATTTATTCCTTTGTATGCCATTTCCGAAGTTTCTATTTGGTCTCTTATACTTTGATGAAGCGAGTATGTATGTCATTAAAGGACTAGCTAATAGGCTTCCGAGCCGCTGAAGATTATTTTGATTCGGATTATTAATGAAATTTGAGGCGATACTAGCTGTTCGAGAATCGTATCTGCAGCGAACAACGTTTAAAATCCACTTTTCCATGTTCGATCCAATTTTCTGATTTACAGGAACCAAGAGTAAATCGTCATCTGTCTTAGATCTGGCCGGCCGTATTTCTCCAAAGCCTCCTGCTAGCACTATTTTTTCAGATTTTTTAGGCATCGTTCCAATCAGGCCATCAAATTTAAGATCCTCATTAACCTTTTCGACGTACCTTGCGAGTCGATCATTACTGCATATGACCTTAATTTCTCTTGCATATAGGTCCGTTTGCTTTAGATCAGTATCTGATATTAAATTCCACCGTAAATCTTCAGAGCTTAACTCAATACCATTTGGTTGTATGAGACAGCATTCCTCTACTCTAATAACAACCTGTTCAATCCCGTCAATCAGTATAGTTACGTCTTGATCATTTAGACGGAGCCCTTCTATTTGAACGCGTTCGTCGGTAACAATGCTGAATCTAGCATTTCCAATAGAGTCTGCTGCACCTTCGATACTTATCTCGTGCGACGGGGTTTTTTGAACAACTAGAACTTCGGGTGAATCGGGGTAAATATATGCTCCATCAACCCCAATATGATGAGGTAGGGGATGAACAACGCATGCACGTGGTCGACGCCCTCGAATGGCGCGATCGAAAAATGCTGATATACCTTCTTTTACTGAATTAAATGTAGATGCATTGAACGTAGATGGTAACTCTACTTCGTAAACTTTCCAGTCCGCCAGAGCGCCGCGCAGCGTCCATTCAATATACGCCAAAATGTTTTCGGGCGGTAAGATTGAATCTGCTGAAACTATCCAGTATTTGCCACTCCATTCTAATGGCTCATTCTCGAATAGTATTCTCCCCCTTCCTTCACTGACGGAAAATAGATTCATATTAGCACTGAACAGACTGGTCTGTTCGTTAATATGGTCTGATAAAGGTAGAAGGTCTCTTTCCGCTCCACACTCTAACAATGGAACCTCGGGAGTTACCGTTAACGTATGAACTTTACATAGTTGAGCTATCGTAAATTCTTTGAGCCCCGTTTTATGTTGAATCCATAAGGATCCTGTCAGCTCTGTACTGAATGGTAATGAAGGAATGCGTACGGAAAGCTCGAAATTCGAAAACTCCTGGCGATAAGATAAAAACAATCCGCAAAGTAAAGAGTCACGCCTAGGGTAAAGAGATTCAACCTTACTCGCTGATTGCGATTTGAATCGATTTACAACGTCGGACGGGGGATGATAAAGTTCACAATCAGGTTTGGCCCGATGGCTGTAGTGCGCAAAGTGCGGTCTGCGCATCGCTCCTTGTCTCAAATGAACGGGCTCACCACAAGTCGGGCAACTCATGCCATAGCCAATATATACCCCTCTTTGGGCGCGGACGATCTTTCCTCGATAGTCCTTCGCCCAATCCACTACTTTGCCGCCTCTCGCTCGTAATTATCTGTATCATCATACTCATCGGAAGAAATTAATTTGAGGAAATTTTCTCTCTCCCAATCCCTATATTTTGGCATACGCTCAGATCTAGGTATGACCCAGCGGCTAAGGGCATTACTAGCACGTTTCTTGACCGTGGGTAAGCCGACATAACGAGCTTTCTTGTTTTCTCCCCGTAGTAGTTTGATTGCGTTCGAAGCTAGTGGACAGAAAAAAACTTCCCGAGTAAGACCATGTCGAGCTAGCGCAGGGTTCATTCCAAGTCGGGAAAATGCTTGCCTTACAACTCTGAGGCGATAGTTCGGCCCTTGGCCATAATCGTGTGAATCGAAAGATTCATCGCCTATCGATTCTAAATAGTTTTTGAGTTCGATAAACAAATCATTTGATATATGAAAATGCCCCCAACCAGATGTATATCCAATAGATTCGAAAATAGTATTGCCATCCAAACGAAGCCTATTGTAAACAGAAGAACGACCTAAAGCTGAAGTCGTTGTAACTACTGCTAATTGAGCATTTTTACTCTTGCCCGAAATAAGACCCACAGAATCATAGTATTTAGAATGAAAAGCGTTTACGACATCTCGTGTTTGAATAAGACTGGCAATGAGTTTGCCACCTAAAAGCATATTGTATGGAGGAACCGCTCCTAACACATATGCATCCATCAAATTTACGAGAGCTTCAGATCTTCGATAATGATCCCAACCGATAAGCTCATCACGCGCTTTAAGATTAAATACAGCATCGCCTAATGCGAAAATACCGATTAATTTCCCATTACTATCGTCCCAAACGAGGAATCTCATTCGCCGCCCATATCCCTCAGATATAGGAACACTCCAATAGTAAGTAGCGAGACGAAACAGATTGGACTGCCACGTGCCTGCTCTTATAACTTCTAACCGTGGTCGGATATCTTTAACTCGTATATCTGCCCCGGATGCAAAGTAATTTATTAGTTTGTCAGCGTGACCATTGATCCAACGACCATTATCTGCAAGTTTGACCTCTCTTTGATAAGAATGCATGTTGCGATATGATTGCTTATCAAATCCCGGGGGTACAAGCTCCCCGTCTTCACCTTTGGTGAAATTTAGCTTCTTAAAGTGTTGTCGGATTTTTCGACGTAGACGCGCTTCCGCTCCTGGAATCTTAACTATCTTAGATTTACTCATACAAGGACTCCATACGCGCCAGGTAAATCTCTAGATAATTCATAAGATGAGAATGCAATTGTTGAACTGTTGGAATCAAATCCATAATGTTCTGGTCGCACAAGTGAGGGAAACGAATATAACTTAACCGTTTTACCTTCGTTGTTGGTTGCAATTACTGGGGCGATATTAGAACTAGACAACTGCCAACCTGCCAACTCGAGCATGTCCGCAAGCGGGCTCAAAATATTTTTTTGAGCATCAATAGAAAGAATTTGAGGCAGAGTACCCTTGATAAGATAATTGAGTAGATCGAGGCCCAAAAACCGATCCAAGGTTGAATGATGAAATCGATTTCCATAGTGCCGTAAACATTTATCGCAGGAAGAGCTGCAATCACAGTTGGTTAGCAACTTCTCAACCTGGGCAAGCACGCTTCCTATTACCTCTCCAGCCTGAGTAGCATATCCAGCACCTCCCGATAGCGTGTCATAAACAAAGATGTCTACAAAATTCTCTTCCCGAACAGGTTGAAATCTGAAACCCGCATTTATTTCTCTGATGTCAATGTCCAATTCTCTTCCAACACCCAAAACAATTGCTTCAGCAAGAGATTGAATAGCGTCAGAAATTGGAGCTCTTTCAAGCCGATCAACAGGGTTGAATCTTAGCTCTGTACTTATAGGAATATGAATCAACAATGCATCAGAATTAAAGCTGTATCCAAGATATACTCTCTCGAAACGTCCTAGGCACCGGCGACTAGAGGTGTTTCTCCCCGAAACGTTGTAATCACGTTCATGCGCACCCTGGTTAGCTTCATCAACGGCAGTTTTTCCGCACTGATTACATATTGAAAAACCATCGTGTTGGCCATTTTCCTCCTCACCTTTGTTAACCATGACGAGTTGCTGATCTCTGGCAAAAGCAATTTCACAATTTTTACCGAACTTCTTCCAATTGAAGTTACTATCTTCTGGTACCGATAGCTGAGCATTGGTCGCACTAGTAAAGACTTGATCGTCGTCGTATTCATCCACCTCTCGGCCACCGTCAGGAAATACGACTTGCGGGACAATAACTTTCCTTGCTTCAAGTGCAGCCATACCACATAAAGGACATTCCTCGCCGCTAGGTTCTACTAACCTGAACCCTGGTGTAAACTCACATTCTGGGCAAAATATATAGTACCGTCGCTCGGAAAAAAGTCTTGATGAACGATTCTCCACCGCAGTCGAACCGTTGGCAGCCACCGAGCCGATTCTATATGTCTTCTTATCGATAACTACAAATCGACCGGGGGCATACTCAGAGAGTGCGATATTGAGGCCTTGCTGGGGTCGTTGAATAATATTAACTTTTGTAAAGCCGTTTCGCACTTCAGGTGGCCCCTCAATTTGAAGAGCGCACAAATCCCTAGGAAAGGCATAAGAAGGAAGAAACCCGCGACTAAACAAGAACTCAATTAGTTTAAGTTCTGAGGTTTCTAGTTCATCTTCATTTGTGGGGCGAATGCGTTTCAATTCATCAAGAAACTCAACGGCCACAGTGTAAGGAGTTTTTGTATATGACTTTGGAAGCCATTCTTGAATAGCTGTAAAACAAGACTTAGCTGAATCCGCCGTTTCTAACCAACCCCTAAACGCCAGCAAGCTAAATGCACTCGCTACATTATAAAACTCCAGTGTCTTACCTAAGACAGAGAAAACATCAGAACCACTTGGGATCGGGTTCTCAAAGTGGAAATATGCTTGTACTAGTTGAGCACGAATATGCCTCTCGATAATTTTGGGGTTTTCAATGTCTATTCCAGGGAGTGTGGGTTCACCAGATATAATTTGTTCAGGATTGTCAAAATAGTGATTGTCGTGAGGACTATTTTGGGCATAAGTCAACACAGTTGAGACTGCTGAGCCTCTGCGTCCAGTGCGGCCCGCACGTTGTTGATAGTTTTGTCTTAAGGGTGGAACATTACGGAGACCAACAGCCACCAATGACCCTATGTCAATACCAACTTCCATTGTTGTAGTGCTACTCAGAACATCGATTGATGTATCAGATGGTTTTACAATAATATCCCTGAACAGGCGCTCAAAGTCTTCCGTAGTTGTGCTCGAGTCTTCAACATCACGATAGGATAACTGTGCTGTATGCTCTTCGACCGACAAATTGAAAGGGCTTACTTTGCCACGTAGAACATCAACTACGGGGTCTCTGAAAAAGGCCTTACGCGCACGCAAGTAATCTGTCTCCCCAGGGTTAACTGCAATTGTACCTGACGCTAAGCAAGCCGAGCAGTGACCCCACCAATCAGAGGGGGAAACTGCAGCACAATATGGGCACTGAAACCAATTTTGGCCTTCTGTGGACAAACTTAGAGAGAGTTTATTTGGGTCCAAAAAAAGGCCATCCCGACTAGGACTCGAATGACACATAACCTCAGCAAAAACTTGGCAAATTTCTTCTAAATTTGTAACCTTATCATTCAAGAAATCTTGGACCTGGCGATTGAAACCGCCCATTTGGTTTAGCCCGCCAGATAGTAGGTGGCCGGCAGCTTTTATTCTAACGCCTT
>CAXBMV010000002.1:0-24275 GCA_963976575.1 uncultured Gammaproteobacteria bacterium
TCTCATCCACAGCGCGGAATCGTGAAAAATAGCGCCAGCGTTCGGCTTTCCCATGGTGCCGGTGCAATCCTGCGGGGCGATGGAACAATCGTAGAGAGGGAATTCTGGCTGGGGCATGAAAGGCATTTTGCAAGATTGAATTGCCGACTGCCAGCGATAAATCAGCGACGCTATTTATATTTGTCTTACTAATGCTAGAATTGCCGTCTTTTATAGACAGGCCTTCCTGGAGACACCGATGAGCGGCGACAAAAAACCCGATTTTAAAACTCGAGAAGTACACGCGGGTGTGAGCCCTGACCCGGTAACCGGAGCGATATTGACGCCGATCTACCAGACCACGACTTATGTTCAGGAGTCGGTGGATAAATACCTGGAAAAGGGTTACTCCTATAGCCGCTCGGGTAATCCTACGGTAACCGCGCTGGAACACCGCATTACCGCACTGGAAGGCGGTGTTGGCAGCCTCTGCTTTGCCACTGGCATGGCCGCCACCAGCTGTACCATCATGGCGTTGGTCAATGCTGGCGAGCATATTATCCTCTCCGACGTGGTCTATGGTGGCACTCATCGTGTCAGCACCAAGGTATTGAATCGTTTCGGTGTCGAGTGCAGTTTCGTTGATACCGCCGATGCAAACAACGTGAAGAACGCGATCCGCCCCAACACTCGACTGATCTTTACCGAAACCCCGGCTAATCCGACGCTGAAGCTAACCGATATTGCTGCCGTATCCGAAGTTGCCCGCGCCGCCGGCATTCCGCACGTGGTCGACAATACTTTTCTAACCCCCTACTTCCAGCGGCCGCTGGAACTGGGCGCCGATATCACCCTGCACAGCACCACCAAATTCATGGAGGGGCATAACATCAGCGTGGGTGGCTCGATTACCGCGGCAAACCAGGAGCATATCGACAAAATCATGTTCGTACGCAACTGCCTTGGCAGCAACATGACACCCATGGTTGCCTTTTACACGCTACAAGGCTGCAAGACCATGAGTACTCGCCTGGAAGCACAGTCAGCCAACGCGCGTAAAATCGCCGAGTATCTGCAGACACACAGCATGGTAGAACGTGTTGCTTACCCGGGACTGGATTCTTTCCCGCAAAAAGCACTCGCCGACAGTCAGGCCAGTGGCCATGGCTCGATGCTCTGGTTCGAGGTCAAGGGTGGCGTCGAGTCGGGCAAGAAACTGATGGATAGACTCGAACTCTGGAGCCTGGCGGAAAACCTCGGCTCGGTCGAGTCGCTGGTCACCCATTCGGTCACCATGACCCATGCCGACATGCCCCGCGAGGAGCGTCTCAAGGCGGGCATTACCGACGGACTGGTGCGCCTCTCTGCCGGGCTCGAATCAGCCGACGACTTGATCGCTGATCTGAAACAGGCGCTCGACTCGCTCTAGCAAGCCAAACAGGCATTGATCATTGATGACGTCGCCATTCTCTTTAACAATTCGGGTTGGGCCTTGAATGCCAACCCGGATTGTATGAGGTCAATCGACTCACGCGTCAGTCACTCTGCCGAAAGGCATTTAACCCGTAATTGAACAGCAGGAAATCGCTATGACCATACATAATTCAGTTCTGGAATTAATCGGCAACACACCGATGCTCAAGCTGAGTAAGTTCGACACAGGTCCCTGTGATTTATTCATCAAGCTGGAAAGCCAGAATCCCGGAGGGTCGATCAAGGACAGGATAGCCGTGAGCATGATCGAAGCCGCCGAGAAAGAGGGCAAGATCAAACCCGGTGGCACTATCATCGAGGCTACCGCAGGAAATACCGGACTCGGGCTCGGGCTGGTTGCGGCGCAAAAAGGCTACAAGCTTATCCTCGTGATTCCGGACAAGATGAGTCCTGACAAGATACGCCATATCCGCGCCATGGGAGTGGATGTACGCCTGACCCGATCCGATGTGCAAAAAGGTCACCCCGAGTATTACCAGGACTATGCCAGGCGTCTCGCTGCAGAAATTCCCGATTCCTATTTTATCGACCAGTTTTCCAACCCGAATAACCCGAAGACCCATATGGTCGACACCGGGCCGGAAATCCTGCGACAAATGGATGGCCGCATCGACGCGATGGTGGTCGGCGTGGGCTCCAGTGGCACGATTACCGGACTGGGTCAATTTTTCCACGAACATGCACCGGGCTGCGAAATGATTGTCGCCGATCCGGAAGGTTCGATTCTGGCCGAGAAAATTAATAATGGAAAAACAGTGCAGGCTGGATCCTGGCTGGTCGAAGGCATAGGCGAAGATTTTATCCCGCCGATCTGCGATCTCAGTCTGGTCAGCAAGGCCTATGCGATAAGCGACCGCGAAGCCTTCCAGGTTCAACGCGAACTGCTGGAAAAAGAAGGCATTATTGCAGGCTCTTCGACCGGCACCCTGCTCGGCGCAGCACTGCATTACTGCCGTGAGCAAACCTCGCCCAAGCGCGTGGTCACGCTCGCAGCCGATACCGGCAACAAGTATCTGAACAAGTCGTTCAACGATTCCTGGCTGGCCGACCAGGGCCTGCTCGAGCGCGAATCCCATGGTGACCTGCGCGACCTGATTGCGCGACCAATGGATAGCGGCGATGTAGTCACGGTAACTTCGGAAGATAACCTGATCACCACCTACAAGCGTATGCGCATGTTCGATGTTTCCCAGTTACCGGTGGTCGATGATGGCCAGATTGTCGGGCTGATCGACGAATCGGATATCCTGCTGGGCATCTACGGTGACAAGGAAAGCTTTAACAAGAAGGTGGCCTCGGTGATGGTGACCAACCTGGAAAAAGTATCCCCGGGAGCGAGCATCGACGACATACTGGAGCTATTCAAGCATGACAAGATTGCCATCATTTCCGATGATACCCATTTTTACGGACTGATTACCCAGATCGACTTGATCAACCACCTGCGCAAGACCACGCTCTAGGCTCTGAACTTACGATCTACCTCTTCCATTGCCCGCCCGCACTGTTGCTTTTCGAGGCTGGCCTGGTCGCGCCTGATGCGGGTAATCGAAGCGCTGTCGATGCTGGCCAGGCGGCGCTCCGCATTACTGATATAATCCCGCGTAATTGGCAAGGCATTGATATCACGGCAGATTTGCAACTGAAACACGCTGATATCCTCGTAGCGAAACACCATTTCGCAGCCAAGCAAATACATTTCCCACATGCGGCAAAATCGTTCGTCGTAAAGTTGTGCAATCGACTCCCGGTTTTTCTGGAATCGCTGGTACCAGAGTTGCAAGGTCTGGGCGTAGTGGATACGCAGGTTTTCCAGATCGGCTAACCATAGTCCGTTTTTCTCGATTGCTCTGCTGAGCTGCGATGCCGAAGGCAGGTAGGCGCCGGGAAAAACATAGCGGTTCATCCATGAATTGATCGGCCTGGGACGGTTGTTTCGAGCGATGCTATGGACCAGAGCAACGCCATCGGTCTTGAGTAAAGCGCGCAGGCTGTTGAAGTATTCGCCGTAGTGGAACTGTCCGACATGCTCGAGCATACCCACCGATACGATGCGATCATAACCATCATGCAAGTCTCGATAGTCACGCAACTCGAAATGGACACGGTCTTCGAGACCGGCCTCGCGCACCCGCCGATTGGATATTTTATGCTGCTCCTCTGACAGTGTGACACCGTGCACCTCGCAATTCAGATGCCGCGCAAGATACAGACCCATGCCACCCCAGCCGGAACCGATATCGAGTATTTTCATGCCCGGTTTGATATCCAGCTTGGCCGCGATATGGCGTTTTTTCAATAACTGTGCGGTATCTATGTCCTCGTCGCCATTGACGAAATAGGCGCAGGAATACTGCCGGTCCGCGTCGAGAAAACTGTCATATAGTTCGGCCGACAGATCGTAGTGATGGGCAACATTTTTACGCGCTCGTGCAGCAGGATTGTAATGCCGCGCGGCCGCTGTGAGGCCGTAGATCAGGCGCTGACATTCGCTTAACCAGCCTCGCCCCTGTAGCTGCTTCGATTTGCTGTGAATTTCGAGAAAGTCGGAAAGGCTGCCCTGTTCGATCAACAGTCTGCCATCCATGTAGGCTTCACCCCAGTGCCGGGACGTCGCCAGCGCGAGTTTGGCTGCGGTGAGCGCGTCGCTAACGCGCAGTATCACAGTGGGGCCATCGAAGTTGCAGATCGGGTGACGAGCACCACGTGCATCGATCAGGGTCACTTTCCCGTAGCGGAAGTATCCGCGCATGACAGTTTCAAGTAACACCGGCGCCACCATTTCGTTCACAGTAATCCGGAGCGCTAATTCTACGGGTTTTGTAACTTTTTTCCAGATTCGCAGATTTTGACTTCGCTATCGAAACCATATTAAATAGTTTGCTTGTGGCCGAAGTTCATCTTCATTGCCAGCCTCACCGAGAGACCCAGTCCATGGATATACAGCGTCTGCTAACCAGCCTCAGCGGGAAAATAACTCTCCAGTTTGTGATAGTGGTGGTCGTCTCGATCCTGCTGATTGCCTGGCATTTTGACGTGATATACCCGTTTTATTTCGAGAACCAGCAAACCAATACCGGCATAGTGATCAATTCGGCGATCGCGGCATTGTTTGTGTTTGGTATGGGCAATATTCTTTTCCTGTTGCTGCGTTATAAACGCGAGGAAGCCGCAATCGTCGGTTTCGTGAATAACATCGAGGCATTGAAAACCGACCCTTCCGATGGTTTGCCGGCCAACTCCATCGTGGTGAAGCGCCACGAGACTATGCGCGCGATACAACGCGCCAATGGAGAAATCAACCACGCCGCGCTTTCCGCCATGCTGAACGCCGACGAAGCAACCCACTCCGGTCTGATCCGTTTTATCAATAACATCCTGATACTCACCGGTGTTTTCGGCACCATCGTTTCGCTGTCGATTGCGCTGCTGGGGGCATCCGACCTGATCGATTCGGCGGCGGGCAGCCTCGGCGGTATGGGCCTGGTCATCCACGGCATGTCTACGGCGCTGTCGACAACCATAACCGCAATTATTTCCTACGCCCTGTTCGGTTACTTTTATACCCGGCTAAATGATGTGCAAACGCATTTTCTCAGCAGTATCGAGCAGCTCACTTCGCTCTACCTTTTACCTTTATACGTGAAGAGCAATGAAGACATAGTCAGCAAGATGAGCGACTTGATCAAATCGATCATAGTCGCCGCAGACAATCTCAAGATGACCCAGGAAACCTACCACGACGCAGCCATGACGCTGCAGCAAACCATCGGTGCCAATCACCAGCAGATGGAAAACCTCAGCGGCGAACTGGATGCGATCAAGCAGTTGCTGCGCGAGGGTTTCCGTTTACCAGCGCCAAAACAGATAGATCATGGATAATAGTTTCGCCCCGATCGGCAACTACCATGGCGGCATGGGTGGCGAGAATAGCTTCTGGCCATCCTTCACCGACATCATGATGGTGATCACGATGATTTTCCTGATGGCTACCAGCCTGCTGGTGGTGCGCAACTGGCAGCTGGTTGCCGAGCTGCGCGAAAGTGTCGCCGCCGAACGCATCGCCTCACAGCTCATCGAATCCACTTCCCTGGAAAATGCCACCCTGGAAGAGCGCCTCGCCAATGCCGAGCAAAGCAATTCGATACTGCGCCTGCGCGTACTCAAGAAAGAAGAAGAGCTGGCCAGCGCGGAATCGACCATGCGCGAACAGGAAATCAGTATTTCCAGCCTGCAAGGTCAAAACCGTGATCTTAGTCAGTCGCTGCAGCAAAGCCAGCGGCTGCTGGCTGCGGCAAACCTCGAGATAGACGCGGCGACCGCTCAATACAGCGAACTCAGTGCCCAGATAAACCGCCTGCAGCAACAATTGGCACAGCAGCAGCTGCAGGGTGAGCAGGCCAGAGACGCCCTGCAAAGCGCTCAGGCGCAGATAAAATCCCTCACTGAATCCAGCGCCAGTCAAAAGCTGAGCATCAGCCAGCTGAGGCAGGAAAAATCTCAGTTAAGCGCCGAGATCGAAAGCTATAACCAGCAATTGCTAACCCTCAAGGGCGATTACGAAACGGTGAAATCAAAGTACGAGGAATTGATCAAACCCGCGCGCAGCGCCAGAGGCAAGATCATCGCCGAGGTTTATTACGTGAAATCGGCCGGAGACGAAGTGATTCGCTATCGCCAGCCCGGGGACAGTGATTTCAGCAGGCTCAGCCTGGCCGAAGTGGAAAAACGCCTGGATAAATTAAAACAGGCGCACGGCAAGCAGTTGTACGTGAAAATCATTATTCCGGAAGATAGCGGCCTGACCTATAACGAAGCCTGGAGCTTCATGCGCAAGCTACTGGTGAAATACGACTACTATTACCAGGAATAGGCAGCACAACAATTTTCATCGCGCCGGTCAGCTGCTACAATCGCGCGCCATGTCCCCGTGGCACAATTGGATAGCGCGACGCCCTCCTAAGGCGTAGGTTGCCCGTTCGAACCGGGCCGGGGGCACCATATTCAAAATAACTGCAGGCTTCCCGGCTGGCAAAGAAAAACGCCCCGGCAGGCAGGGCGTAATGGGTAAATCAGCAGGCAACTGGAAGCCTGTTGATCCCCATCCTGACGCCTGACCGTGAACAATGCAGTGACGCGCGTCACCGAGAAGCTGTTTCGCGCTTGTACCCCTCGCCTAATTTATGCAGAATCGATGGAATTGCCATGTTGGTATCCCGATGAATAATGTCGCTACACTGATCGAAAACACGGAAAGCATGATCCTCGGCGCGCTCGAGTTGAAAGATCGCCATGCTCTGCTCGGCAACGGACGCAAACGCAGCTTTCGCAAGGGAGAAGTAATTTTCAGCCGTGGCGAGGAAGGTGCCTGGGCCCTGCTCATCGAGGAAGGCATGGTCGAGGTCAGTGTCATTTCGCTGAACGGACGCAAATCCGTACTGAATCATATGGAAAAAGGTGACATTCTCGGTGAAATTGCATTGCTGGATAAACAGCAGCGTAGCGCCGATGCGCTCGCGCTTACGCCGGTTAGCGGCACCATTGTTCAAAGAGCAGCGGTGTTTGAACTACTGAAAAATAATAATCCTGCCTGTATTTCGATCATAGAAACCCTTTGCGACCGCGCCAGAAACGCCTCGGAAATGTTTGAAATCCAGTCGCTGACCTCGGGCAATGCCCGACTGGCTCGCTGCCTGTTGCGCATGGCGCATAAATGGGGGATTAGCCAGTCCGACGGTTCGCTATTTATTGAGCAAAACTTTTCCCAGTCCGATATCGGCGAGCTTGCCGGCATCGCAAGGGAAAACGTGAACAGGCACTTGCAGGCCTGGGTTCAGGATGGGCTGATCCAGTTCAACAAGGGTGAAATTACCTTGCTCAAACCAGCCGAAATTCAACAGCTCGCAGAACTCTGAGTAAAAATCCAGGCCAGTGATTCTGCTCAACCCAGGCGGTATATTTTCTGTGGCTGCGAGAATCCCTTCAGCTCAACCTCTTCGCTCGGAAAATCGGCCGGGTTCTTGCCACAGGCGGTGATGTTTGCGGCAGTCGTCAGCACCTGCGACATGGCGGCCCTAGCAGCCATGCGCGCGGTCAGATTGACGTTGCTGCCGAATACCGAAACATCGCGGAAAGTGCCCTGCAACGCGGTCACTGTGCCTATGTATATGTCCCCGGTATTGATTGCTACGCCTACCGGTATCGCCTTGCCATCGGGACCGCGCAGGCTGTTCTCCTGCACCAGCGCAAGCGCTGCCTGCTGGGCCTTTAAAGCGTGGTGTTCACCACTAAAACCCGGTGGCCACACGGCGACGATACAGTCTCCGTAGAACGCCATGACGAATCCATCGCTATCGGTAATGATATTCACCGCCTGGTTGAGGAATGCATTGATACGCTGGCTGACATCGGCGGCATCGTGACCATCGGCGTATTGTGTCGACTGGCGGATGTCGACATAAAGCATCGACATTTCTACTTCTGTACCACCCGGGAAGGTTTCCAGAAACTGGTCGCAAGCGTTGCAGTAGTTTGGATTCCGGCTATTCTGCGTTTTCCCCTTTTTGCGCATAATCCAGCCGCCGATGCCACGAAATGGCACCATGCAGAGGCGACAGCGTGGACGCTTCGGCAATTTCCTGTGCAACCAGTGTTGCTTGTTCAGATCGGGATGGCCGTCGGCAAAAATAGTGCGCCAGAGCTCGTCGTTGCCTTGTTGCTGCTGATATTCTGATTCCAATGCTAACTCTCCTCGGATTCTAATTTAAACGTCTTCCGGGAAAGCCCAGTAACGTTTTGGCATGGTACTGAATTCGCAGACCATAGGGACATCGGGCAGACTATCCAGGTAACTCTTATGCGCCGGGCGCGGCATAAAGAAGCGCGGGCTGTTGCATACCGCCGTGCAATAAAGGTAAGTAGGGCCGGCGGTTAACTTACGGGTCGGCCCTATTCCCCGGTAAAGCACTTCAATTTCGCCGTCCGGCGCAAATGGCGATTGTTGCGGTATGCTCGGTTCGCCGCTATCCGGGTCGATCAAACGAACTATCGGCGTCGATACCACGATTCCAGCTTCGAGCATCGCATCCTGCTTCAACCAGTCGGGACGCTTTGCCAGCGACATGACGTGGTCGTAATCGGGGCCGAAGACCTGCGGTTCGAACTCGCTGCTCACCATCATCGCGGTTTGCAGGTTGGTCATATGGGTTTCACCCGATTTGCTGTCACCGAACAATAGATACCTGGCATATTCGGGCAAGGTCGCCTCGTGATCGAATGGACGGAAGGTGACCACGCGCTCGACCGTGGCTTCGAATTCACCTATCGCCGGCTTGGCGTATTTTTTTGCCCAGGGGAAAAAATGTTCATCGGCCTCCATCACTGCCTCGCTCAAGGGACGGATTCCGTGAAAAATATTCGCGGTAAACTTCTTCACCATGCCGGAGCCGAGATCGGGTATGCAGTACTCGCGAACCTCGTCGAAAACAAGCTCGGATTTGTTTTCCGCATTACATAACACGAAGCTGTCATCAGGATACTGGCGACGCATGTGCAGATATTCCTCGTACACTGCATCGGGCAGTTTCAGTTTCAGTATGATTTGATACTTGTGCAGTTCGCAATGGTATTGCGTCATATGCACACCGAATAATTGCTGCTCCCCTACCAGAATGAATGCATGCTGGTGATCCTTGTTCTCGACCTGGTCGCCTGGTGCAGATTCCAGCGCGTTAAGCGTTACCATATTTTCTTCCTCGATATATGCCAGTGTTACTCAAGATTATTTTCCTCGATGATTTCTGCAGCAGCTTGCTGCACGGTGCTACGCAATATTTCAATGAGCGGCGTAATCATGTTGATATCTTGCGAATTGGTCGTCAACCAGGGGTTCTGCGTGGTCGATATGAGGAAACTGATCGGTGTATGCGGCTCGCAGCTCACTCCGGCACGCCCGGCAAAGTCATCCACCAGAGTATCGCCATAGGTCGCCGCATCGAAGGCGGAGGCGGTAACAAACATTTTTACCGTGGGAATTTTACCGCCTTCATTGGTTTGCAGACTAAGCGCCCTGAAGACCCTGTCGTTTAGCTGGTTCATCAAATCGAGTCGCTTGTTCAAGCCCTGCTTCGGCGTGCTGAAATTGAAGGCATAGGTGACAATGCTCAAATCTGATCCCATCGCCTGAAACAGTTCCAGCGCTTCCTGTTGCTTTGCTTTGGGGCTGGGCAAACCCAGCACGTCCCTGATCAAGGCCTCGGTCGAGCAGTTAACGAAGTTTTTTGCGATGTACTTTTTCTGTTGCAAAATTTTGGCCGCGCCTTGCCCTTGCTGCTCCGCCGGCAGACGCTGGAAAGGCGTGATATGTATTTGTGCCTTGGCGTTCTTTGCTGCCCCGGCATAATCCAGGTCCATAGTCACCAACGCAGCATAAAAGCGTTTCGCATTGAACAGGCAGCGCCCAAGCATACGCCCGTAGCCCCAGATGTTTAACGGGATCACCTTGTTTGACAGATAGACGCTGGCAGCAGCGGCACCTGGTTTGGATCCCTCGATACCATAGGGGCCGACGGTGACATCGACACCGCCGTGGAATACCACCGGTGCGGTGAACGCGATCAAATCCCGCATGGCACCATTGCGATAGCAGAGACTACCTGCCGGGTAAGGAATGAATCCGGATTTATGCGGGTCCAGAGTGACGCTGTCTACCCGGGGCAAAGCGGCAAACTGGCGCTCGAAATGTTCGCCGCTATAGAGTTGCGGGTAATCATCTATGATCCCCGCAGGGTCATAACCATCGCCACCGGGACGGCGTATCGATGCGAAATAGCCACCCCAGGCAGCGTCGGCATGGACCACGAAGTTCAGCCCCAGCTGTTGAAACTCCTGCCGAATTTCGAGTATTTCGTCCAGCGGGTCTATGGCCCCCTCCTCGGTGGTTCCAATCACTGCAACCACCTGCAATACCGGGCGACCATTGCGCAGGCATTTGCACAGGGCCTTGCGCAGGGCTGTCATGCACATACGTCCGTTCAGGTCGACTTCGATCGGAACTACCGCATTCGTCCCCAGTCCCAGCAAGGCAGCCGATTTCGGCCAGGAATAGTGTGCTGTGGCCGGGACCAGAACCACCGGACAAGCCTGCCTGTCGTCGTCGAGAAAGCGCTGATGGAACTGCACAAGGCCGACATTCTGTACCGAGTAATTATCTACCGCCCTGCGCACGAGGCTTTCGTCGATAGCGAATTCCTTTTCGATTCTGGCAACCATGCCGATGACTTCGTCGACCGGCAGGTTGAGCAAGTCCCAGGGCGAGGCATCGACCAGGCGACTGCGCTCACCCTGACAAGTCATTACGCTGAAGCATTTGGCCTCGGCCAGCTCGGCTTCGGTGGCGATAGCAGCTGCCAGTGCCACCGGCAGGAACTTCAGGTTGCGCGCCGCCCACATAGCCTCACCATTGGCCACCGAACCATCGCAGGTAATATGCCCCCAGGGTTGTATCACCGCGCTATCACCAGATACCGATTGTCCAAAACCGATCATACTGCACAGGTCCTTGCCGACTTCGACTTCGAGATGGGTGGTTACCGGTGATGCCTCGGCGGCAACATTATTCTGGTTATACAACATCGCGGCAAAGTAGCCGACCACGCCTGGCAGGGTTTGATCCCAGTACATATGCGACTGATTGCGATAACTGGCAAGTGGTATCGAGCCCTGCAACTGTTCGAGCAGGTCGCCCAGCTTCTGTTCGATTATTGCAATCGCATCGAGATGATCCTGATCATCATAACTGGGGAATATGGCCGGGTCGTCCGCCATGTAGGTGGTGCGAGTGTGTATCTGGCTTTCCACCGCCTGCTTGACGAACTTGAGCAAGGCCTCGCCATTTTCGCCCTTGGGTCCAAGAAACCAGGCGCTGGCGTCGATCGGACTGCTGCTATCGAGATTCAATTTACTGGCGATATCCTGTCTTAACAGGGCCAGATTCGCTTTAGCCGGGGCCTTTTTTGCCACTCCTGTTCTCCTTTCTTATTCTATGCCGGAATAATCGGCCGAACAGGATGCAGTCATGCTACCTGCTGACGATTCGGAACCAGCAAATTTCCAGCTAATCTAGCATCAATTACAGCGATTGTTAACTGGACGGTGTATTCGCTAAAGATCCTGCTGCAAAAACCACTTCGACGAAGTGTCGCTCGTCACTGACGGTTGTTGCTCGCAGATGCAGACTATTGATATGGGAAATAAAGACTCAGGATAGTCTGGCAGTGAACTCAAAAGCAGTGCGTTGAAAGCCAATGATGGTGCAGCTATTACCGCGTTGCCTGCGGTTACAGGCTTACTGGACAGGTGATAAACAGGCCCGCGAAGTCGACCTGATGTTGCAGGATTACTCCACCCCCCGGACTGGGCGGTCTCCTCGACCAAGCGTCCGGGGGTTTTTTCTAGAGGGCTTCGGAACCGAATTCACCGGTACGAATCCGAACCACATTTTCGAGGTTGGTGACGAATATCTTGCCATCACCAATTTTCCCGGTTTTGGCAGTTTCGACAATGCTGTCGATGACACGATCGACCTGATCGTCATCGACGGCGATTTCAAGTTTCACCTTGGGGATATAATCGACCACGTATTCTGCACCACGGTATAGCTCGGTATGACCCTTCTGCCGGCCGAATCCTTTGACCTCGTATACGGTCAGGCCATTGACGCCGATATCGGATAAGGCGGCCCGCACGTCGTCGAGCTTAAAAGGTTTTATGATTGCGCTGACTATTTTCACTTTGACTCCGATTGTCTGGCTAAGCGTTTATTTGCGTTCAAATACGGCCATGGATTCGACATGCGCGGTTTGCGGGAACATGTCCATTACACCGAGGTGACTCAGGCGATAACCCTGTGCACAGATAATAGCAGCATCACGCACCAGGCTGGAAGGCTGGCAGGATACGTAAACGATGCGGCTAGCTTTGAAGCGCTTGATCTGGCTGGCAATTTCCTGCGCGCCTGAGCGCGGTGGGTCGAGTAATATCTTGTCGTATCGTTTCTTCATCCAGGCATGGTCACTATCCGGCCTGGATAAATCGACGGCATGGTATTCGCTATTATCGATTTGCAGGGCACGCGCAGACTGTTCGGCGCGTTCTACCATGGCGTTATCGCCTTCGATACCGGTTACCTTTGCGCAGCGTTGCGCCATCGGCAGGGTAAAATTGCCCAGACCGCAAAACAGGTCCAGCACATTGTCATCGGCTTGCAAGTCCAGATAATGCAGCGCCTGGGCTACCATTTTCTGATTGAGCTCGCTATTTACCTGCACGAAGTCGAGGGCGTTAAATGCGATGCGTATTTCGCTATCCTGCAGCGGCTTGAAATACAATGCCTGCTGTGGCGGATAAAGATTGACCACACTGTCCGGTCCGGCGGGTTGTAGTTGTATATGGAATCCATGATGCTTGCCGAATTCGAGGATGAGGTCGATATCGGCTTCGCATAGCGTCTGCAAATGCCTGAACACCAACTGGATATTATCGGCATCGGCTGCTACTTCGATCTGCGGTATATGTTCGCGCGCCTGCAAACTCTCTATCAATTGGGCAAATAATTCCAGCTTGTGCCCGACTTCGGGGATTAGCACTTCGCAGCGTGACATGTCGGCCAGAAAAGAGGAATTGCGCTCGCGAAAACCGACCAACGCCTTTTCCTTCTTGCGCACATATTTGACGCCAAGACGAGCCTTCCTGCGGTAGCCCCAGTGCTGTCCTCGCAATGCCGGGATGACTTCCCCAACCGCAATGGCTGCATGCGCCATCATGCCGAGCACACTGTCTTGTTTGAAAGTAATTTGATCGTCGTTACTCAAATGCTGCAGGCTACAGCCACCGCAGATCGCAAAGGCCGCACATTTAGGCTGTATTCGCTGCGCCGACGCTTCGATAATTTCCAGAGTAGTCGCCTCGTCAAAACTTTTACCGACTTTTTGCACCTGGATGAGCACGCGCTCCCCCGGCAAGGCACCAAATACGAACATGGTTTTGCCATCGACACGGGCAATGCCCCGCCCTTCGTGGGACAGGGCTTCGATGTCAACTTCAAATGCTGCCGGCAGGTTTGGCCGGCGCCGGCGCCTAGACATCGATCCAGGCCGATTCAAATTCAAGCAAGTGCTTTATCTCCGAAGATTTCAGATTTTCTCTGACGAGACTACACTCTTCCTGATATTGGGTTTGATCGAATACACCACGGCTGCGTTCAAAATTCAAATAAACCAGATAAGTGTTGAGCACATCGGTTTCGCAATAATTGCGTATTGCCTCGATTTCCCCATTTTGAAAAGCATCCCATACTTTCGCACCACTCATGCCCATTTTTCCGGGGAAACCGCAGAGGCTGGCGATATCTTCCAGAGAAGCATTGGCACGCGCCTGATATCCCGCCAGAACATCCATCAGGTCGGTATGACGGTCGTGGAATCGGCTGTGATAATTATTGTAACGAAAGCTGCTGTCATTCTGACCGGTTTCCCAGTAATGCGCGGCATTGATCGGGTATAACAGGCTGCGATAATGGATTACCGGTAAATCGAAGCCGCTGCCATTCCAGGATACCAGCCGTGGCGTATAACGCTCTATACCGCTATAAAAACGTTGTAACAGGTCTTCTTCGCTGGAGTCTTCAGAACCCAGAGACCACACCTTGAATTGATCACGGGTACGCAATACCGCCGATATTGCCACGATTCTGTGCATGTGGTGGCGCAGGAAATCGCTGCCCGATTGCTGCCGGCGCATATGGAAAACCGCCCTGGCGACATCATCATCGGAGAGACCGTGCAAATCAAACAAACGTCGGCAACCATCTATGTCGGGAATAGTTTCTATGTCAAAAACGAGTAAATTCATGTATATCGTTGCCTGTTTAAAAAATGCCGGAGGACAGATAGCGATCACCACGATCGCAGATAATCGTCACTATATGCGCATTGCTCAGTTCCTGCGACAAACCTACCGCAGCACAAATCGCGCCACCAGAGGAAATGCCACAAAAAATGCCTTCCTGCCTTGCCAGTTGACGCGCGAAATCTTCTGCCTGGTCACGCGACACATCGATGATACGGTCCACCTTTGTCGGGTCATATATTTTCGGAACATATTCCGCAGGCCACCGACGGATTCCCGGAATCGATGAGCCGTCAACCGGTTGTACACCAATCACCTCGACTTGCGGATTTACTTCTTTGAAATAACGCGAACATCCCATGATGGTCCCGGTAGTTCCCATGGCACTGACAAAATGGGTGAGTTCTCCAGCACTCTGCTGCCAGATTTCAGGCGCGGTGGTTTCATAGTGCGCCAAGGGATTATCGCTATTGGCAAACTGGTCGAGCATTTTCGCTTTTCCCTGTCGATGCATTTCCTCGGCCATATCCCGCGCCTTCATCATGCCCTCTTCTGCAGACACCAGTATGATTTCGGCGCCATAGGCCCGCATGGTGGTCAATCGCTCCCCGCTCATATTGTCGGGCATGATTAATATCATCGGGTAACCGCGCAAGGCCGCAACCATGGCCAGAGCAATGCCAGTATTGCCACTGGTTGCCTCCACCAGTTTATCCCCCGGTTTGATTTCGCCGCGCACCTCGGCCTGTTTGATCATGCTATAAGCGGCCCGGTCTTTTACCGACCCCCCGGGGTTATTCCCCTCCAGCTTTACCGATATACGGTTGCCATTGCCGGCAGTCAGCCGCTGCAATGTGACCAGTGGGGTATTTCCTATATAATCCTGTAGCAACATATATTTTGGTTCAAGAATAATTGCGCAATCCAGAAGCAGTATTGCGTACACAAAGTGGGCCGTATTTTACTTTAACGAGGTATCCTAGATAAGTCTTTTCTGAATACCTGGGAGATTTCTTTGTCAACAAGCTGCAGAATAAATTTCTTCGCCTACTTGTTTGCGCTGATTATACCCGCGGCAGCACAGAGTCAACAGACTGCCAGTTCCGATTTTTTCGATGAAAGCCCGATCATACTAACAGCAACGCGGATGTCCAAGCCGATGGCCGAAGCACCGGCCAGTGTTAGCGTGATTGACAGGCAGATGATCGAATCATCGGGGCTGCGCGAACTCGCCGACCTCTTCCGACTGGTACCAGGTTTCATCGTCGGTTATCACAATGGGAACTCACCAGCGGTAACCTATCATGGTCTGGGACAGGAGTTCGCCAGACAGATACAGGTTTTGGTCGATGGTCGCTCTGTCTTTATTCCATCCTTCGGCGGGGTTCCCTGGACCAACCTCCCCTTGCTGATCGAAGATATCGAGCGTATCGAGATCATTCGTGGGCCTAACGCCGTTAGCTACGGTGCCAATGCATTCCTGGCGAGTATAGACATCATTACCCGCCATGCTGCCGAAGACCAGGGATCGCTGGTTTCTCTCACTGCCAGCGATAATGCGCATCCCGATATCAAGGATGCCTACCTGCGCGTTGGCAGTCACTACGAGGCACTGGACTGGCGACTGAGCCTCGGCGTGAAACAGGATCAGGGCTTTGCCGCTATTAACGATTCCAGTGATATTGCCAAGTTAAATTTGCGGGGTGATGTCCAGGCCTCGGGGAATCAATTCTGGACATTTCAGCTAGGCACCAGCAACAGCACCGCCGGGCGAGGCAACCGGCAGACGGAGAATAATCAAACCGACCTCGAGCGCGACGAGGAAGCCAGCAATAGTTACGTCAACCTGCATTGGGAAGCCGTGAGTGAGCGTTCCAGCAGCAACCTGCGACTAACCCATAGCCGCCAAAGCGTTACCGATGCTTACGACCCGGGACCATTTACATTTGCGGGCTTTTCCGGCGTCACCACCTACATCGATTTCAATCGCGTATCCGAACGCAGCGATCTCGAAATATCGCGTAACCAGGAACTCGATGGCAGTATTCGCAAGGACAGAGTGAAATCACTTTTCCTGTTAAACGACAATCGATTCCACGAGGTTGACACTGGTCGACTGTTCGGTGGCCTGGAATGGCGCATGAACCCAGAGTGGCTGCTGGACTTTGGCGTCATGCTCGAAGACTCCAGCCTCACTTCCAGACAGTATTCGCCGAGGCTTTCCCTGATTCGCAAACTCGATACAACCCATGCCTTGCGTTTCGTCGCCTCCAGCGCCTGGCGAAATCCGATTCTCTGGGAATCCGAAGGCGAAACCGAGTTTAACGTTAACGTGCCACCAATGGTGATAATCCCCACCTGGCAGGGCAACACAGAAATAAAACCAGAGAAAATCAAATCCTATGAAATCGGCCTGTATAGCCAGTTCAAGGCACTGAAACTGTCCAGCGATGTAAAGCTGTTCAATTATGAAATAACGCAACACATCATGTTGACCTCTATCCCGGTAGCAACCGCACTGGGTTCGGTGAATGTCGGGACCACAAAAAACGAGGGGAACACGCGGGTTTCCGGGATCGAGGCTATGCTCGATTTCGCGCCGACTCGACAACTCGATTTAAAGCTCGGCGCCAGCCTGCTCGATGTCGATTCCAGTAACCTTTTAGTGGAAGAATCCTATGCAGATAAAATTGCCTTTTTCAATATTAGCTACCGCATTGCCAGTCGCCACGAAGTCTCTGCATTTTTCTACTATATCGATGCATTGAGCTGGTTGGATAGCAGCGCCGACATCCCCATAACCCGCCGCCTCGATTTGCGTTATGCCCTTCACCTGGACAGGCAAACCCGTGTCGAATTGATTGCCCAGAACCTGCTTGAAGACAGCCCTGATTATGAACTGGAAAATGTGCATGACCAGGTTGTTTACCTGAGGCTCATCGCTGGTTTCTAAAATACGATGATGCCTTCTCGAAATCTTTTCCGATATACACTGCAGCTGCTTTCCTGCCTGGCTATGCTCGCCTACCTGTCGACGGGCGTTGCCCATTTTGGCGAACAGCAGGTGGTTGTCGTCATGAGTAGCGACAATAGCTATTTTAATGAATCGATCGATTCACTGGTGGAGCAGGTAAATCACGAGCTTCGCATTACCCTCGTTGGTCTGGATGAACTGGAAGCTGATTTCGATCATCTTGGAAGCGACGTGGTCATCCTGGCACTGGGCAACAGAGCCGTGAAAGCCGTGGCTGCGAGGAAACCCACTGCGAAAACAATCAATGCCTACCTGACCCTGGAGCAGTACCGACAGTCAGCCAAGATAGAAAATCAAATCAGCCTTTTACTGGACCAGCCACTGCAACGATATATCGATTTCGGTCGCCTACTCCTGCCGGGATATACATTTGGCCTGATACAGTCCGGCGGGCATGATATTTTTCGCGATTACGGTGAATTCAGGGCCGATACCAGGCAGTATATAAATCAATATATTTGCTACTCAGCACCGGAAATGATTCCGCTATTGCGCGAACTATTAAAACAAAATGACGCCCTGCTGATGCTGCCGCAACAGGAAGTTTATCAACGCAAAAACCTGAAAGCGGTATTGTTGACAGCCTACCGCAGTCGCAAACCGGTTATCAGTTACTCACCGGCGCATGTTACTTCAGGCGCGCTTGCCTCGATATATTCCTCGCCCGGCGACATTGGCAAGCACCTGGCCCTGGTGGTTAACCGGTTACATCACGACAAACCAGAGCTGACCGGTAGCTATGAATTCGCCCGATATTTTTCGATCTCGATGAATCGGCGGGTCGCTCATTCTCTCTCCATCCAGTTACCCGAACCGATATGGATACGCAGGCAAATGGAGAAAGGTGAGTTATGATGCGCTTTGGAATCAAGTTTCAAATATTGATGATTACACTGATTCCGGTTTTTTTTATCGACCTTTTTTTCACCTACACGCAGATTTATAGCAACATCGAACAGGCCAACGAATTACTGCAAAGCAAGGGGAAAATCATCGCGCGGCAAATTGCAGGAGCCTCCGAATTCAGCCTCTACGCTGGGCACGACGCGCAATTGCAATACCTCGTCGACCAATCGGTAGACAGCAATGGAATCGTGCTCGCGGCAATTTACGATGAGCATGGCGAGTTGGCTGCAAGGTCGGTATCCAGCGATTATCGCAGTGAAGATTCGGCCGACTATTTTTATTATCGCCAGCCCATACTGTCACAAAGCATTGTGCACTCTGATGTATTCACAACTGATATTCCCGGGGAACAACAAGCCAGTACCCTGGGCTGGGTGCATATGTATATTTCCGGACAGCAACTCGATAATACTACCCGTCAGATTATCATCGATTCAGTCACATTTTTTGTCTCTATCCTGTTGATGGCAATCATCCTCACGGTATTGATTAGTCGAAAAATTACGCAACCGATCATCCGCCTGATGGATCACATGAAATACGTTGAAACTGGTCGTCTGGGCAAGATTATCGAGCCTTTAGAGCCCAACGAACTGGGCGCGGTGCAAAAAGGCTTTAATCGAATGACCCAGGCACTTCTGGCAAATCGCCAGCATTTGAACCAGCGCATACAACAGGCAACGCAACAGCTTAGCGAAGCAATAACCGACCTCGAATCAAAGAATCGTGAGCTGGGAATAGCCCGTGACGAGGCGCAAAACGCAAACAAGACCAAGTCCGAATTTCTTGCCAATATGAGTCATGAGATCCGTACGCCGATTAATGGGATCAAAGGATTTATCAGTCTGCTCGACCAGTCAAATCTGGATAGCGGTCAGCGTCGTTACGTTGACATTATCCTGAAATCAACGAATGACCTGACCAGTATTATCAATGAGATTCTCGACTTTTCAAAAATGGAATCCGGAAAACTGCAAATCATCGAAGAAGAATTCGATTTGCACGAAGTCCTGGAGCAAACCCGCGATATTCTATTCATCAATATACTCAGCAAACAAATTGATCTGAACCTG
The DNA here is from genome assembly GCA_963976575.1 of uncultured Gammaproteobacteria bacterium. GTDB lineage: Bacteria > Pseudomonadota > Gammaproteobacteria. Next base: position 19,393 of record CAXBMV010000002.1, read on the forward strand.
ATAATTTTCAGCGATACGCCGAGGCTGGTTATCGGCGACAAGCTGCGCTTGAAACAGGTGCTGCTGAACCTGATTGGAAATGCAATCAAGTTTACCGATAGTGGACGGGTACTGATCAAGGTAATGCCGCTACAACTGAATGACAACAAGGCAGACATACTGATATCCATCGAAGATACCGGCATCGGTATATCAGAGCTGGATCAGGAAAACCTGTTTAAAGCTTTCAGCCAGGTCGATAGCGCCGACAATCGGCGATTTTCCGGCACCGGACTGGGACTGGTGATCAGCAAGAATCTGGCAGTATTAATGGGCGGCGATATAGAGATGCATAGCCGTACCGGTCAGGGTTCCAGGTTTGACCTGAAGCTACCGCTAAAACTAAGCCTCGAGAAAAACGAAACCTCAGGCACATTGCCTAACCCGCTTTCGGCACTTATTTTCGCCAGTGATGAAAGTTGTTTAATGGAAGTTCGCACCCTGTTTGATCGTGCTGGAGTAGATACCGAGGTCAGTCTGATCGATGCGGGACTCGGCAGCGAAGCAGTAATCGAATCGATCCAGCGAAATTTAAAGTTTATCGATTTAATCGTTTTCGATCTGCGCCATTTGAACTTGAACCTGCAACAGATCCTCGACTCCATCGGCATGGGCACTGCAAGGGTAATCTTGGTGGATTATGAGCGCGGCACCGAAAGCGCGCTAGACAGCGATGGTGTTAAGTTTATTTCAGTGATTAACACCAGCCAGGCGCTGGCCCGAATGCTTCATCACCAGACTAGCGAAAATGAAGAGATTACGGCACTACCGGGTCGCGAATTAGATGTAAAAAGAAAGCGAGTCCTGCTGGTAGACGATAACCAGGTAAACCTGAAACTGGCCAGCGAACTGATCCGTTTGTGGGGTCACGAAGTGATCGAGGCGGATCATGGTAGCAAGGCGATAGAGCTCTATCAGCGACAGAAATTTGATTTGATTATTCTGGATATCCAGATGCCGGATATCGACGGAACCAGTTTGTTGCTGATGATGCGGGAACACGATCCCGAGGATGACACCCCGGTAGTCGCATTGACCGCGAATATACTCAACCACGAAGCCGAACGCTTACTCGATCTTGGTTTCGATTACTATCTGAGCAAGCCTATAGATGAAGACAGTTTTCGCTCGCTACTGGACAAGGATCTCGAACGCAGCCCGAAGACACAGCCTGAACCGGATTTGCCAGCCAATGCAGCAATCCACTGTTCCGTAGATTATGCGCATTCTCTTTCTTTATCGGCGAATAACGAAGACTTGCTCAGGCAGATTTTTGAAATTTTGTTGCGTGACATCCCCGACTACCAGCACCAGTTGCAGGATGCACTGACAAAATCTCAGCATGACCGCCTTGGTGCTATTGCGCATAAACTTTACGGGGTTACCTGCTACGCCGGATTGCCAAAATTGAAGCAATATATTAAGTCCTTCCAGCAGATTTTAAACCGGCAGGATACCTCCCTGTTCCAGCAGGCAGTCGGGCAGATAAACGACGAACTAGAAAATGTGAAAACCGAGGTCGAACAACACCTGGAATTTATACAGGCCTAGGACTCCAGTACAACCATAGCAACCACGTAATGCTTTTCATCTGACAGCGAGATTAGCGCATTGCTAATATTCATGTGCTTGCGCAGCACCTCCCCCGACTGGAGAAATGCAAGCTGGGGTTTGCCTTTGCTATCGTGGGATATCTCGATCGAGTGAAAACCCAGTTCTTTTCCTATGCCTGTACCCATGGCCTTTACCGTTGCTTCCTTGGCGGCGAAACGTGTTGCCAGAAAGGCACTGCTACGATTGCGCCGGCTAAATTCGGCGAACTCGTTGGTGGTTAAGATTCGCCTGGCAAAGCGATCACCGTATTCATGCAATAATCGTTCGATTCGTGAGGTTTCGGCTATATCTACACCTATTCCAATAATCATGACGATTGTGCACGGGCCTCGATCATCAGTCTTTTCATTTCGCGAACACTTTGCGCCAGTCCATGGAACAGGGCATCGGCAATAATTGCATGTCCAATATTCAATTCAGCGAGCAGCGGGTTACGCGCAATTGCCTGAACATTGTGATAGTTGAGACCATGGCCAGCATTAACCTGTAACCCCTTTCCATGCGCATAGGCGATCGCATCGTTTATGCCTTCCAACAATAGCGCCTGCTCTTCCCCGCTTGCATCCGCAAAATGACCGGTATGGATTTCGATGCAGGGTGCACCGCATTCGATCACCGCATCGATTTGATCGCGATTGGGGTCGATAAAGGGGGATACGCGAGTGCCAACATCGGCCAATTGTAAGCAGGCGCTACGCACCTGATCCAGGTGAGTGATGACATCCAGCCCACCCTCGGTGGTTAATTCCTCGCGTTTCTCGGGTACCAGGCAAACATCCTCGGCGCCAAATTCACAGGCAAAGGCAAGCATGTCCGCGGTAATTGCAATTTCAAGATTGAGCTTGGTCTGACAGACTTGTTTCAGCAACAGGGCATCGCGTTCCTGTATGTGACGCCGATCTTCGCGCAGGTGCAAGGTAATCGAATCGGCTCCCGATTGCTCGGCAATCTGGGCCGCATAAACGGGATCGGGATAGCGCGTGCCACGGGCCTGGCGCAAGGTGGCGATATGATCGATGTTGACCCCGAGGGTGATAGCATTACTCATATTCGGCTCTTGATTTGCAGATAGACGTCGCGCGATTTTAGCGCTTTTCCATTTAAGTTAAAGTCAATTGTGCTGCGTAGTACAGATTTAGCCAGACGTTTAACCTTGTCCATGCTGTAACATTTCTGATTCCAGTTGATCACGGTTTCGCCACTCACCGAATCCGGCGCAGTTGCCTGACAGGCGACAAAGCCTCTGTTGATCTGGAACTGGTAAAACAACTCTGGCTGAATCACTTCACCACTGCTCGCATCGTCGTCGGTATCCGGAAAATATCCCAGTGTCTGTAACAAGCAGAGTTCGAACTCCCGCAGACTGGACTCATCGATTGACTCTCCCGCCTGATTCAGCAATTGAAGATATTGATTGAATATCTCCAGGCTGGGTTCCTGTTGCGGCAACAGGCTGGTGATCAACTCGTTAACATAGAGCAGGCTAAGGTAATTACGTTCGTTGACCTGGGCGCTATGCCCTTCGATTGCGCTCAGGGTCTTCAGTTCGTGTCGACCAAACCAGCCGATATTCAACAACATGAATGGCTGGTAGAGTGCTTTCGCGGCATTCTGTCGGGCCGCTTTGGCGAGCAGGCTGAGGCGCCCATAGTTAAGCGTAAACACGTCCAGGATCAGGCTGCTGTTTTGCCAGTTTCGGCGATGCAGAATAAAGGCCGGTTGATCAGTGACTCGGGTTTGCATCGGAGTAGCCGAAAGCTGCCAGCGATTTTTCGTCGTCCGACCAGTCCTCGCGAACTTTTACCCAGAGTTGCAGGTAAACCCTGGCTTGGATTAAGTGTTCGATATCGGCTCTGGCAAGGCTGCCAACCTTTTTCAGCAGGCTACCGTTTTTTCCAATAACAATGGCTTTCTGTGATTTGCGCTCAACCCAGATGGTTGCCGAAATCCGCGTGATATCGGTTTCTTCGATGTAATGGTCGACGCTGACTGTAATCGAATAAGGCAATTCCTGGGTCAGTAGGCGGAACAGCTTTTCACGGATAATTTCGGCGGTGATAAAACGCATAGACTTATCGGTGAGCTGATCATCCGGGAACTGTGGTAATCCTTGCGGCAGATGACTCAGGATAACCGACTTACTCAACTGGTCGATCTTGTTGAGCACTATGAGCAGTTTTTTGTGTTGGCCGACGCGCTGCAGAATCGCCTCGTCCTCCTTGTTGAAATGCCGAATATCCAGTAAAACGCAAATCAGGTCGGCATCTGCGAGCATACTGGTAGCAGCCCGGTTCATATAGCGATGTATCGCCTTATGGTTACTGTCATGGATTCCCGGTGTGTCGATAAATATACACTGATATTTATCGGTGGTTTTAATGCCGAGAATTTGATGTCGGGTGGTTTGCGGGCGGTCGGCGGTAATGCTGAGTTTCTCTCCGACCAGTGCATTCATCAGGGTCGACTTTCCGGTATTTGGCTTGCCCACCAGCGCAATATAACCACATTGATACTGGCTACTCATTGGCGCAGCTGCTTCAGCATTTTTACTGCAGCCTGCTGTTCTGCTTTTTTCCTGCTGGTGCCGCTGCCATTGGTCTCCAGTTTCAGGCCAGCGATACTACAGCTGACCGTAAAGGTCTGGTTATGCGACTTGCCGCAGGTTTGTGTGACTTCGTATACGGGTAGTTCCATTTTCTGCGCCTGCAGTTTTTCCTGAAGCTTTGTTTTGGGGTCCCTCAGGCTTGCGCCATCGGGCAGATTTTGCAAGTGTTGGTGAAATAACTTTAATACGACACGTTCTGCCTGTTGCAAATCGCTATCCAGGCAAACCGAAGCGATAACCGCCTCCAGTCCATCTGCCAGGATCGATGCTCGCCGGAAGCCACCGCTTTTGAGCTCGCCGCCTCCGAGAAAAATGTGATCACCGAGGCCGATCTCCATGGCAACTATCGCCAGGGTTTCTTCTTTTACCAGTGATGCACGAATACGACTTAAATCCCCTTCGCTGGCATCGTCCAGAGCGTCGTAGATAAATCTTGAAATAATCAGGTTGAGAATACTATCGCCGAGAAACTCCAGCCTTTCATTGTTATTGTTGCGCGAATAACTTCGATGCGTTAATGCCTGTTCCAGTAATTCAATGCGATTAAAGCGATAGCCTGTAATGGCAAAAAATGACTCCGGAGTCACCGGTCGATCACCACGGATTCCTCGAATTTAGCACCGAT
>CAXBMV010000003.1:0-23858 GCA_963976575.1 uncultured Gammaproteobacteria bacterium
GCACCCTGCAGGATGAAGTTAATTTACATTCGAAATTTATTGACCATTACAGTCTCCTGCTGCGACAATCGCGGATCAAAGAACAAGACTGATACAACTGCTGAAGTCGGACGACAGCGCAGAATACGATAGCCAGGAAGTAACAGTTTAGGCTGCAAGCCCCGCGACAGATGCTATAAATACTCTAATATGAGGACTATCAGCGAATACAGTTTGTAGCCAGGCCCGCATTGATCACCAGTTTGATGCAACTGTCGGGCTCTATGACTACTGCCGAGTAAACTGGCCTGGATAGGGATTTCTAACATGCGTGTGACGGGAACCAGATCCATTGTGCTGGTTGTAACTCAGGCATCAATGGCAAGAGGATATAGTAATTAAACTCCAATGAAGCATACAATCAGCCTAGCCTTTACCCTGGGATTATTTTGGTTACTTAATTCCGGTCACTATACGGCCCTTGTTATGACGCTCGGGGTGCTTTCCATCGTTTTTGTCATTTTCCTGGTACATAGAATGGATGTGGTGGATCACGAATCTCAACCACTACACCTGACTGCCAGGATTCCCGGATATTACTTATGGCTGGCCAAGGAAGTAATTCTTTCCAATATATCCGTTGTCAAACACATCTGGCTTGGTAACCAATCAATTTCTCCCACTATGGCGACAATTGACGTCAGTCAAAAGACCGACATGGGAAAGGTAATCTACGCAACATCAATCACCCTGACCCCGGGCACAGTAGCGGTGGATTTGGTAGGCGATCAAATAGTCGTGCATGCCTTGTTACGAGAGGGTATTGAAGAGTTAAACGCCGGGGAAATGGACCGTCGAGTGAGTCGGCTGGAACACTGATGCTGATAGCTGCAACCATAGCCATTCTTGTCGTCATGGTCCTGGCAATCGTCCGAGGAGTACTCGGACCTACGCTCTACGACCGGATTCTCGCGGTGAATATGTTCGGCACCAAAACGGTGCTGCTTATCTCCCTACTGGGATTTGTCATGGGGCGACCGGAATTTCTGGATATTGCGATCGTCTATGCGCTGATCAATTTTATTAGCGTGGTTTGCATATTGCGGTATTCCAATTACTTCGATTTCACATCCAACGCCCCTCAAGACGGGCAATCCCGAAAGGATGCCTGATGGATAGTTTAATCGAGCTCATAAGTGCCCTGTGCCTGTTGATCGGGATTTTTCTCTGTCTGTCAGGCGGTATCGGGATTTTACGATTTCCAGATTTTTATACCCGTATGCACGCGGTAGGTGTGACCGATACACTGGCTTCAGGCATGATTTTGCTGGGGTTGATGCTGCTAAGCCCCGGGGGGCTTGTGCTGATCAAACTGGTCATGATTCTACTGATGACATTGTTTATCAACCCGGCAGCAAGTCATGCCCTGGCCAATGCGGCGTTACACAGCAAACTTGTGCCATTTGAGCATAAAAGCGATAAACAAAAAGGGGCAGAGTCATAGAATCTCTAGTCGACCTCATCTTGCTTGGCATGATGGTATGTATCGCCATTGCCATTGTTCGAATGAAGGACCTGCTAGCAGTGGTCATGCTGTCAGGTATTTATGGACTGCTGTCAGCGAGTTTTTTCGTCGTCATGGATGCCGTGGATGTGGCTTTCACCGAGGCATCTGTGGGTGCCGGTATCGCGACCCTGTTGATGGTGGTGACGGTGACGATGACAGGCCGAAACGAACGTGAGGTACGGCATAAACCTGTCTGGGCCCTGGGCGTAGTCCTGATAACCGGCGCGCTGTTGATTTACGCTACACTGGACATGCCGTATTTTGGTTCGGTGGACGCACCCAGTCAGCTACATGTCGCACCTCGTTACATCAATGATTCCATGCAGGAAATCGGTGTGCCGAATATTGTCACTTCCGTACTGGCGAGCTATAGAGGCTACGATACATTTGGCGAGGTGGTTGTGATATTCACAGCCGGTATGGGCGTACTGGTTTTATTGTCGGTGGCGCGTCACTCCGAAAGTCTCGCTAAGATAGACGCCGCTAATGGGTCAATGCATGAAAAACATTTAATCCTGCGCATTGTCGCCAAAATACTCATTCCATTTATTCTCGTATTTGCGCTCTACGTGCAATTTCACGGCGACTTCGGACCCGGTGGGGGCTTCCAGGCGGGCGTACTCTTCGCTGCTGCCATAATTCTCTATTCGATGTTGTTTGAGATGAGTACCGCGCGCAGGGTGATCAGCCAGCCTCTTGTTCAGTTGCTATCCGCTATCGGTGTCCTGATTTACGGTAGTGTCGGACTGGTTTCAATGTTGAACGGGGGTAACTTTCTGGATTACAACCTGCTATCCGACGATCCTGTTGCGGGCCAGCATCTGGGCATACTGTTGGTCGAGTTAGGCATCGGCTGCACTGTGACATCGGTTATGGTCATCCTTTACTTCAATTTTGCCGGTCGCACAGAAGATTTTTTAAGTAACCGAAAAGAGGCTCCGTGATGTTCCTGGGCCTTTATAACTACTGGATAGTGATCGTACTGATGATGATCGGATTTTACATCGTCATTGCCCATGGCAATCTGGTCAAGAAGATGGTGGGCCTGACGATATTCCAGACGTCTGTGTTTATTTTTTACATCAGTATTGCCAACGTCGATGGTGGTACCGCACCAATATTGGCTGAAGAATTCAGCCGCTACTCAAACCCCTTACCCCATGTTCTGATTCTCACGGCGATCGTGGTGGGCATTGCAACAACTGCTCTGGGCCTTGCGCTTGTCATGCGAATAAAAGAAGCCTATGGCAGCATCGAAGAGGAAGACATTCAACAAAAGGATAATCAAGAGTGTTAGAGCATTTGCCGATATTGCAGGTGATTGTGCCGTTGATTGCGGCGCCAAGCTGCATCATCCTGAGGCGACCGGACTGGGTGTGGCTGTTTACCCTGTTGGTCAGTGCTGCGACGTTTCTGATCAGTATCGCTTTGCTTCAACAGGTGATGTCTTCTGGCGTCATTGTTTACGAGTTGGGTGGCTGGCGGCCGCCCTGGGGCATCGAATATCGTATCGATACCCTCAACGCGCTGCTGACCTTGATTATTACCGGCGTCAGTACTGTTGTGCTGCTAGCAGCGCGTACCAGCATAAAGGACGAAATCTCCGAAGACCGTCACACGCTTTTTTACGTTTTGTACCTGCTGTCGCTAGCCGGCATGCTTGGCATAGTCACCACCGGTGATGCTTTTAACGTTTTCGTGTTCCTGGAAATTTCTTCGTTGTCGGCATACTCCCTGATTGCTATGGGCAAGGACAGGCGTGCTCTGTGGGCCTCCTATCAGTATTTGATCATGGGTTCCATTGGCGCCACCTTTATCTTGATTGGTATAGGCCTGATGTACCAGATGACCGGCACCCTGAATATGGAGGATCTCTCACAACGCTTACCTGAGGTCGCGCAGACACGAACGGTTTTTGCCGCTTTTGCCTTCGTTATCGTTGGTGTCTGTCTGAAACTGGCGCTGTTTCCACTCCACCTGTGGTTACCGAATGCCTACGCTTATGCGCCCTCGATAGTGACGGCGTTTTTTGCCGCCACTGCCACCAAGGTCGCGTTGTACCTGCTGATTCGCTTTACTTATTCAGTTTTTGACGTTTCCTTCTCTTTCACCACCATACCGCTACAAACAATATTCGTGGTGCTTGGACTGTTAGGTGTTTTTGTTGCCTCGACGACCGCCATCTATCAACAAAATGTCAAACATCTGTTTGCCTATTCAAGTGTTGCCCAGGTGGGTTACATGATTATCGGTTACAGCGTTAGCAGCACCACGGGGCTGATGGCTACCTTGTTGCACATGTTTAATCATGCCTTGATGAAAGGTGCATTATTTCTCGCTCTGGCGGCGGTAATCTACCGCGTCGGCAGTGTTCAGCTGCGCGATTTTCACGGCCTGGGTCGTCAAATGCCATTCACCATGGCGGCCATTGTGGTGGGTAGTTTAAGTTTGATTGGCGTGCCCCTGACGGTTGGTTTTGTGAGTAAATGGTATCTGGTCCTGGCGGTCATAGAAAACGGTTGGTGGCCCGTCGCGGTTCTCATTCTGCTGGGTTCGCTACTGGCCATTATTTATACCTGGCGACTTGTCGAAGCTGCCTATTTCAAGGCTCCGCTGGCGGGCGCCGAGCAGGTCAGGGAAGCACCGTTCAGCTACCTGATTCCGGTGTGGATACTGGTCACGGCCAACATTTACTTCGGCATAGACACCCGCCTTAGTGTCGGTATTGCAACTTCGGCTGCGCAGAGTTTGTTCGGGATGGGCCCGTGATGTTCTCCCTCGAAACCATGTTACAGCTGTGCATTGTGCTGCCATTCCTCGCGGTCGTGGGTATCGTGGCCCTGGGGCGCAGTCCAAACCTGCGCGAAGCGGTAACCATTACTACCGGTCTGGTGGTTTTCTATTTCGTCATTAGCCTGTACAGCGGCCTCGAACAGGGTGAAAGAATCACTGTGCAATGGTGGCAACTTCTGCCTGGGTTGGAATTGAGTTTTAGCATCGAACCACTCGGTATGATTTTTGCGCTTGTTGCCGGTTTTCTGTGGCCGGTTACCACGCTGTACGCGATTGGCTATATGCGTGCTCATCACGAGGAAAACCAGACCCGTTTCTATGCTTGTTTCGCGGTCGCCATCGGCAGTGTGATGGGTATCGCATTTGCCGGAAACCTTTTTACCCTGTTTATTTTTTACGAGGTATTGACCTTATCGACCTATCCTCTGGTTACCCATGCCGGCACCGAGGAGGCAAAGAAGGGCGGGAGGATTTACCTGGGTATACTACTCAGCACCTCGATCGTGTTTTTTCTGTTGGCTATTATAAGTACCTGGTTCGTGGCTGGAACCCTCGACTTCAGCGCCGGTGGTGTGTTCGGGCCTAATGCCGATACTACTGTCGTCGGCGTGATTCTGGTGCTGTTTATTTTCGGTATCGGCAAGGCGGCCATCATGCCATTCCATCGATGGTTGCCCGCGGCGATGGTGGCACCGACGCCGGTGAGCGCCTTGTTACACGCCGTTGCCGTTGTCAAAGCCGGTGTTTTTACTGTAATGAAAGTGTTGGTGTTGATCTTTGGTATCGATCTGTTGCAGGAATTGCCGACCTCGCAGGCCTTGCTTTATCTCGCGGCTGCCACGGTGTTGTTGTCTTCTCTGGTAGCGATGCGCCAGGACAACTTGAAAGCGCGGCTGGCTTATTCCACCGTAAGTCAACTGGGCTACGTGACCATAGGCGCGTTACTGGCCACTTCTGACGGCGTTATCGGCGGCTCGATGCATATTGCCATGCATGCCTTCGCAAAGATCACCCTGTTTTTCTGCGCTGGCGCCATCCTGGTCGCTGCCCATAAATCCCGAATTAGCGAGATGCGCGGCCTGGGCTTCCAGATGCCGATTACCATGGTGGCTTTTTTCATCGCCAGCCTCAGTATTATTGGCGTACCACCGGGTGGAGGCACCTGGAGCAAATGGTTTTTGCTGGTCGGTACCCTGGAGACTGAACAGTGGATAGTCATGTCGGTGTTACTAGTGAGCTCGTTATTGAATATCGCTTATCTGTTACCGATTCCCGTTCGCGCGTTTATGTCAGCCGGAAAAGATTCTTCGGTTCGAATTGCAATCAAGGAAGCACCGTTGGCATCCTTGGTTGCACTATGCATAACCGCGCTGGGAAGTGTCATTCTCTTTGTTTATCCCCAGCCACTCTATGAACTGGCCAGCCAGATTCTGACATACCCGGAAATCATCCATGCGCAATGAGAAGGATCATATTTTTGATAATCCGCGTAATGTGAAGCGGGTTTTGCATGCCCTGTACGGGTGTTGTGTATTTTTGTTCGTGCTTGATTTTGTCATTCATCGGCACATTTACCACAGTTGGGAAAATCTGTGGGGCTTCTACGCGATATACGGATTTGTCGGCTGTGTCGTCCTGGTGCTGGTGGCCAAGTGGATTCGTAAATTCATCATGCGTCCTGAAGACTATTATAACGGCGAGGGCAGGGCGGAATTCGAAGATAATGCCGAAGAGGAACTGTCCACAAAGGATAAAGTAACAATAGGTGATCACGATGTGGATGCTTGAGCTACCACCGTTTGTTCCATTTTATATAGGCGCTTTAATTGCCCTGATGAGCCGCGGAATGCTGCGTGCGGCGATCATGCTGGCTATCCCTGTTTTGAGCGCCATTCATTTGTGGATGGTACCGGAAGGCGTTTATCTGCAGTTTGCTTTTCTCGATTATCAGCTCATACCTTACCGTGTAGACAAACTGAGCCTGTTGTTTGCCTATGTGTTTCACATTGCGGCGTTCATTGGCGTTGTCTATTCGTTGCATGTGCGCGATACAGTCCAGCAGGTAGCGGCTATGCTGTATGCGGGCAGCGGAATAGGGGCGGTATTTGCCGGTGATCTGCTGACCTTGTTCGTATTCTGGGAAATGCTGGCAGTCACCTCGGTATTTCTGATCTGGGCGCGCGGCACCCGACGGTCTTATGTTGCAGGCATGCGTTATCTCATTATCCAGGTCTTGTCGGGTGTTATTTTACTCATCGGTACGCTGTTTTACGGCGCTGAAAATGGCACCCTGGAGTTTGGTTATATTGGTCTCGAGGGTATCTCGGGTTGGCTGATCTTCCTGGCGTTTGGCATAAAGTGCGCCTTCCCGGTGCTCCATTCATGGCTTACCGACGCCTATCCGGAAGGCACTCCTACGGGCACTGTTTTTCTCAGTGCCTTTACCACCAAAGTGGCAGTTTATTCATTAGCGCGAGGTTATCCAGGCACTGAGCTGCTGGTTTATATCGGCGCTACCATGGCCTGTTTCCCGATCTTCATGGCGGTAGTAGAAAATGATCTGCGCCGTGTGCTGGCTTACAGCTTGATCAACCAGGTGGGCTTTATGGTCGTCGGTATCGGCATTGGTACAGCGCTCGCGATCAATGGCGCGGTAGCGCACGCTTTCAACGATGTTATCTTCAAGGGATTGTTGTTCATGTCGATGGGTGCCGTGTTGCACATGACGGGGCGTATCAATGGATCGGAGCTCGGCGGGCTCTACAAAACCATGCCCAAGACCACGATACTGTGCATCGTTGGTGCCGCTTCAATTTCAGCCTTCCCCCTGTTCAGCGGTTTCGTCAGCAAATCCATGGTAATGACCGCGGCACTGGAAAATGATTATGGCTGGATTTGGTTAGCCCTGCTGTTTGCCTCGGCGGGCGTATTTCATCACGCTGGAATCAAGATTCCCTATTTTGCGTTTTTCGCGCATGATTCCGGAATTCGAACCAGTGATCCGCCCACCAACATGCTGATAGCGATGTCCATTGCGGCAGTCCTGTGTATTGCCATTGGTGTTTACCCGTCGGCGCTTTATTCACTATTACCCTACGATACCGGGTATAACCCGTATGACGCCACGCATGTGTTAGCGCAGACCCAATTGCTCTTCTTCTCCGCATTGGCATTTGTCTGGCTTAACCTCAGGGGGCTTTATCCGCCTGAACTGCCATCGACGCACCTGGATGTAGACTGGTTTTATCGCCGCGTTTTCCCAGCTGCGGCACGAGGAGTTTTCGCCGTGATCTGGTCTGTCGACAGCAGGATTCGACAGGCTATCTGGCTAAAGCTGGATTCTTTCCTGGGTCATCTTGCACTTAGGGGCGAGGGGCCGAGCAACTTGCTGTCGCGAACGCGTCCCCTCGGAAGCATGGTCATGTGGGTTGCGGTGCTACTGGCAAGCTATTTGTTGCTAAGCTTCATTGGATAAACCAGTCTAGGGAATCCCTGCAAAACTCGTCGCAGCGATCTAGTCACTGCGAACTAGCCACCTGTGTTCTGCTTGTGTGAGTTGTCCGGATTATAGTGAATAAAGCATTTGCTGCTGAAAATGCTTGCTAGTCCTGATTAGACCAGCTGCAAAAGAACAGGATCACAGCCAGTAACAACAACCCCGACGATAGCAGCATTAAAATTTCTGCCATGGAGATATTCATCAGGATGAGCGGCGTATAACCACAGGCAGTTTGCACCTCAAACACTGCCGGGAACCACTGGTCAAGTGCGAACCAGGCGGGTAGACCGGCATCCATGTCGCAGTCGCCAAAAACCCAGCCTCTCTCGACTGCGAGCACGCGCCAGCTGCGCTCGACAAATCCAGCCATCAGAACCACGGCGAGGCCATGCGCGAGGCGCGTCGCCCAGGGTCGCTCGTGCAGTGCCAGTGCGATCAGCCCCAGTACGATGAACCCGAGTATCCAGATGCGTATATGTATGCATAACACGCAGGGCCACTCGTCCAGCGCGTATTGGTAATACAGTGCCGCCGCTTCAAGCGCCAGGCCGAGGGTGATCAATGTCAGCCAGTAACGTCGCTGACCGCTGAGAGTGGTGAAGTAAGAAATCATTTAGATAACAGGTTTTCGCTTAGCTGGATCCAGTAGCTGGCGCCATCGGCCAGAATAGAATCGTTAAAGTCATAGTTTGGATTGTGTAAGGCGCAACCAGCCGCGGGATCACCGCCATTGCCGATCAGTCCATAGCAACCGGGTTTCACGCGCAGCATATTGGCAAAGTCTTCGGAAATAGTATAGGCCTCACAATTGCCATCCACTTGTTCTGCACCGAATACGCTGGTCGCGGCCTTGATAGCCTGCGCAGTAGCCTCGGCAGTGTTGATCGTCGCCGGAAAACTGGTGTTGAAAATGATTTCACAGGACGCGCCAGCCGCGTCGCAAATCCCGCTGACTATGCGCCGCATGGCTGCCTCGATGATTGCCACGGTGGCATCACTGAAGCAGCGACAATCGCCTTTCAGTACTACCTTGCCGGGTATTACATTGACCGTACCATCGCCAATAAACTGGGTAACCGAAAGCACCGCCGGTTGCTTCACCGGGTCCAGGTTTCGCGAGACGATAGTCTGCAAGGCGACTACGCATTGAGCGCCCAGCAAGAGTGCATCAACGCCCATCTGCGGCATTGCAGCGTGTCCGCCCTTGCCTTGAATGATGATTTCGAATCCGCTTTCACTGGCCATGATCGCCCCGGGCCGTATGGAAAACCTGCCCAGGTCCAGTCCGGGCAGGTTATGCAGGCCATAAACTGCGTCGACGTCGAAGCGATCGAATAATCCATCTTCGATCATCGCCGCCGAGCCGAGGCCATGCTCTTCGGCGGGCTGGAATATGAAAACCACCTTGCCATCGAAGTCACCCTTGCTGGCAAGGTAGCTGGCAGCACCCAGTAGCATGCTGCTATGGCCATCGTGACCGCAGGCATGCATCAGGCCGTCGTGGCGTGAGCGATATTCGAAATCGTTGGCTTCATGGATCTTGAGCGCGTCCATGTCGGCGCGCAGGCCAATGGCTCGATTCGACTGGCCTTTCTGCAAAACAGCTACAACACCGGTGTTGCCGACGTTGCGGGTAACCTCGAGACCAAATTCGCTGAGCCGGTCGGCAATAAACTCTGAAGTGCGCCGCTCCTCGAAACCGAATTCGGGATACTGGTGCAACTGGTGGCGCCAGGCAGTCATCTGCTCCAGCAGGGCCTTGTCTATTTTCTCGGGCATGGCTTAATCGACTACCGGTAGTTCGGCGGCGGCGCGTCGCGACAGCATCAACGGGGCATCCTCGGTAATGAGGATGTTTTCCTCGTGCACCATTTGCTTGCCGTTTTCGTAGGTCATGCCGGGTTCCAGGGTTAGCACCATGCCGGGTAATAAAGGGGTATGGTCGCTGGCTGTATTTGAAGGCCACTCTGTCAGTTGGGCACCGAGGCCATGTCCCATACGGCCAATGTCGTTGCCCTGTGCGCCACCGGCTTCCAGCACCGACCACATCGCCTGCCAGATATCGGTTGTGGTGGCCCCGGGACGGGCCACCGCAAAACCAGCATCGGTACTGCGGTAAACCGTATCATAGGCGCGGCGAGCACTGTCGGAAGCATGTCCAAAGGCGAAGTTGCGGTCGAAATCGCAGAAATATCCATCGTAGACGGTACCGGTATCGATGATCAGCAAATCGCCATCTCCGAGGCGCCGGTCGGTCGGGCCCATGATGATGTTGTCGTATCCATCGGCACCGGAAGCGGAGACCATGAACGGCGTATGATCGGCGCCGCGTTGTAATAAATCGATGCGCATGCGCGATACGATTTCGCGTTCGCTATCACCGCGATGGGCAAATCCCGGCAGGGCGTTAAAGCTGTCGGAAGTCAATTCGCAAACATATTTAATCTTTTCTACCTCGGCCGGTGACTTGATGCTGCAAAGTTTTAACAGCAGCAGGCCACAGTCAACCATTTCGAACTCGGGGAGGTTTTGCTGCAGTTGTTGAAAATCTGCAGCGGGCATACGCAAGTGGGTTTCCGGCCCGAGCGAGACACCAAGAGCACCAAAACGCTTCGGCAGCTCGTTTATCGCAGCGCTGAGCAAGGAAATGCCATCGTCACCCGGCTGCGGAGAAGTCCACTGGCGTATGTCATCGATCCAGGTAGCCGCCATGCCCACTGCGCCTATACTCGGAATCACGGCTATGGGTTTTCCTTGCAGCGGCACCAGCAGGAACCAGGGGCGTGTCGGGCTGAGCCAGAACTGGGTAAAAAACCCGCTGAAATAGCGCACGTTGGGTTCGGTAGTGAGTAGCATCGCATCGACCTTGAGGTCGAGCATCATCGCCTGGGCACGCGCGGTGCGTGCCTCAAACTCTTGCTCGCTAAAGCCTCTGGACGGCGCTGCGTTCATGACTTGCCTGAAATCAGGGAATGATACAAATCGGGGTCGGTGGCGCCCTCGGTACCGAGCAGGTATACACGACTGGATTGGTCCAGGCCCAGGGTTGCGGCCATGTCGCCGCGCTGCATCGCAGCGATCAAGGCTCCGAGCCCAGCCACCGCAGATTCTCCTGCCTCTATCGGCGGTACAGCGCTGGCCAACAGGCGCATACAGGGCGCGACAGCATTCTCGCCGAGGGTGAGAAAATCGTCGGCTCCGATCTGAAGAACTTCCCAGGCAAGCGCGGATACTTCGCCACAGGCAAGACCGGCCATCAGTGTATCCAGATCGCCCTCGACGGTAACCGGTGCACCGGCTCGAATCGATTGCTGCAGGCAGTTGGCCTGCTCGGGTTCGACCACGATGAAACGCGGTCGCTGATCGCCCCAGAGTTCCCAGAAATAGGCACATACCGACGAGGCCAGCCCACCGACACCCGCCTGGATGAATACATGGGTAGGGATTTCGCCGTTCAATTGGGTAATCGACTCGGCCAGCATCACCGTGTAACCAAGGGCAACATCGCGCGGGATATCCATGTAACCGGGATAGCTGGTATCGGAAACGATAATGCGCTGGTTAGCTTTGGCTTCCTCGTCGGCCAACTTGACCGAGTCATCGTAATTGCCACTGATGCGTATAACCTTGGCACCGAAGGCTTCCATTGCCTGTTTGCGTCCCTCGGATACATCGCGGTGTATGTATATGACGCACTGGCAGCCAAACATTTGACAACCCCAGGCCACCGAGCGTCCATGATTGCCATCGGTGGCGCAACTGATGACGACTTCGCCCGCTATTTTGTCGTAACGCCTGGCGAGCAGGTCGCTGATCTCAATGGATTCTCCGGTAGCCTGCTTTACGCGCGCCTGTAATTGCCTGGCAACCGCGTAGGCGCCGCCCAGTGCTTTGAAACTCTTCAGGTGAAAGCGTTGCGACTCGTCCTTGTACCAGATTCTGGAAACACCGATTTCTGTGGCGAGACTGTCCAGGCTATGCAGGGGAGTTGCCTGATAGTTCGGCCACTGAGATATCTCATCCAGCGCCAGCTGCGACTGCTGCAGGCTCGCGATAGACAGAAGATGCTCTGGATATGCCAATGCCGGATTGGCCTCGGGATTGCCCGTATGTGTCAGTTTTGTGTCGAATGATTCCATTTGCATTGGCGAGTAGAAGAAATGCGCCAAGTCTACCGATTTGACCCGGGGAATAAAGCATTTTACCCGGTGAGGTTTCGACGTCGCCGATTAATTGCCATAAACAGTCGATTAAACAGCCTGATTCGTGTTAAAACCTGTACTGTTAAAGAGACGTTGTCGGCGCATGATGCGCCCGGCCTCAAAATAGAGAATGCAGTATCAAGGATCAGGAATCGAGTCATAGTGAAACCTCAAGGTGGTAGTGCTATCAAGGCCCTGCCGGAAAGCCCTCTCAGCGATAAAGAAGTAGCGCAACGCTTCAGCGATCTGTTCATGATCGCGACGGACTGGTTCTGGGAGCTGGATGCGCAACTCAGGTTTACCTATCTTTCCAGTCGATTCGAAGCAATAACCGGGATTCCCGCCGACGAATTGATTGGTAAAACCCGTGCCGAGGCTTTTGCTGGCAGGAGTGACGGCCTCGAGAAATGGGGCAAGCCAGGGCAGAATGGCGAGGAATTGAAAGACTATTCCATGACCTGGTCGCTGACGCGATCTAGCGGCGAGGTCAAGTTGCTGCATACCCGCGCGATTCCGCTGTTCGATAAAAACAACATCTTTCTCGGCTATCGCGGCGTAGGTACCGATATCACCGACTCGGTAGATACGTTAAAGGCGCTTAGGCAGAGCGAAGAGCGTTTTCGAAATTTTGCCGAATTTGCCGCTGACTGGTTTTTCGAACTCGATGCCAGTCTGACTATCGTATTTTATTCCTGCGAAACCCATACCCTGACCTCTGACAAGTCCAGTATTTTTATTGGCAGAAACGAGATCGAGGTATGCCGCCAATATTCTGAAGCATCAGAAGCGGTTGAGCGTTATATCAAACAATTGCAGGCGAAGCAGGATATCGACATCGAGTTGCCAATGCGGGATGACCAGGGTAACAAGGTTTATCTAGATGTTATTGCCCGACCGATATTTGATGCAGACAACAATTTTTGCGGATACCGCGGTTGCAGTCGTGATATCACCCGGGAACAGGTCGCAAAGCTCGAATTAGAGGTCAGCGAACGACGCTTTCGCAACATGCTGGACAATGTGACCGATATCATTACCACCGTCGACGAATTCGGGGTATACCATTATTACAATAGCTCGATAGAGCGAATACTGGGATACACACCCGAGGAAGTGCAGAAATTCCCGGTAGGTGGCCTGGCCTTGCCCGAAGACAGTCAGAAAATAATCGATGCTCACAACGAAGCCATGAACAATCCTGGCAGGGTTGTCAGTGCGACTTATCGTTGCAGGCACAAGAATGGTGAAATTCGCGTACTTGAGTCGAGGCGTCAACTGATGCAGGTGAAAAACAGCTCGGTCAGGGAGCTGGTTGTACATGCGCGCGACGTTACCGATCGCTACCTCGCCGAGAAAGGCTGGCGTGAAAGCGAACAACGCATGCGCGATTTTGCCGAAACCGCAGCCGACTGGTTCTGGGAGCAGGATAAGCACTTCAGATTTACCGCGTTTTCCGGAGCAGCCGCGGAGTATTTTCCAGATGGCATGGATTTACTGATTGGTAAGACCCGTGAAGAATGTGCTGCAGAAGCCGATCTCAGTACGCAGCAATGGCAGGATCTGAAAGCGACGCTGAATAATCACCTGCCTTTTGCGAATTTCGAATACGAACTCAAAAGCGACGAAGGCAAGACAGTTATTGTTCGCGTCAGTGGCAAACCCGTGTTTAACGAAGACGGCGAGTTTAGCGGTTATCGTGGAACCGCGATCGATATATCGGAATCGCACCGACTTTCGCAACAGCTTTCCTATCAGGCGACCCACGATCCCTTAACCGGATTGATCAATCGTCGTGAGTTTGAAATGCGCCTCAATCGCGTGATCAATGATGCCCAGGCACAACAGAGCGAACACGCCCTCTGCTATATCGATCTCGACCAGTTCAAGGTGGTAAACGATACCTGCGGACACGATGCCGGTGATGAATTGCTTCGTCAGATCAGTTCGCTGCTGGAGGATAAGGTGAGGAAACGCGATACCATTTCACGCCTTGGCGGGGATGAGTTTGGCCTTTTGCTGGAGCGATGCAGCCTGCGC
This sequence comes from uncultured Gammaproteobacteria bacterium, assembly GCA_963976575.1. Classification (GTDB taxonomy): domain Bacteria; phylum Pseudomonadota; class Gammaproteobacteria. Next base: position 14,078 of record CAXBMV010000003.1, read on the forward strand.
CAGGCCAACCGCGTTGCCGAAACCGTCTGTAAGACAATCAACGATTATCGTTTTGTCTGGGCCGGGCGAAGTTTCAAACTCGGCGCCAGTGTCGGGGTAATCCCCATCAACCAGCTTAGCGGCAATATCAGCGAAGTGATGCGAGCGGCGGACGCGGCCTGTTACACCGCCAAGGATGCCGGTAGAAATCGTATTCATGTGCATGAACCCGGTGGCATCGAAGTGGCTGATCGTCACGCGGCGATGCAGCGTATCGTCGAGATAAACCGCGCTTTTGACGAAGAACGTCTGGTGCTGCACCAGCAAAGCATTGTAAGCCTGCACGACGATGATCCGCATCAGGGTAGTTTTTGCGAAGTTCTGGTACGCATGCTCGATGACAAGGGTGAGCTGATGATGCCTGATAGTTTCATGCCGGTGGCCGAGCGTTACAACCTGTCGGTGCCGTTGGATACCTGGGTAATCAATGCATGCCTCGTCTGGATGCAAGGGCACCAACGACAGCACTGTTCGATCAATCTGTCCGGAGCCTCGATTGCCGACGAGACTTTTCTGCGACATGTACTCGCAACGCTCGAAAAAAGCGGAATCGAGCCGAGCCGGATTTGTTTTGAAATTACCGAGACTGCGGCCATAGCCAACCTGAAACTGGCGACGAGGTTTATCAACCAGTTACGCGAACTCGGTTGTCGCTTTGCGCTTGATGACTTTGGCAGTGGGCTGTCCTCCTTCGCCTACCTGAAAACGCTTCCAGTAGATTTTCTGAAAATAGACGGGTTTTTTGTTCGCGATATCATCGACGATCCCATCAATCTGGAAATGGTGAAGTCGATTAATGACATAGGGCATGTGATGGGTAAGCAAACCATTGCGGAATTCGTCGAGAACGATGAGATCAAGGCAGCCTTAAAAGCCATAGGTGTCGATTACGGCCAGGGCTATGGTATTTCCCGACCGGTGCCGATAGATCCGTAAAAGCGGGTAGTCAGGCTTCAGCTTTATCGGCGAGGCCGACTGCAAAGCATGGATACCTCAGGGATTGTATTCGCGATGCGGACTTGCCAGTACTCTCCTCAACATGGGCTCAAAATAAGCCAGCGTTTCGGAATCGTAATCGGGGTCGAAGCAGTTTTGATCGTATTCGTGGCAAAAATTGATAGCGTCCTGGTACCAGGGACTGTCCTTGTAGCGGTCGCGTGCATGGCGATCGCCGCCGCGATGATGGGCATAGTAATACATTTGGAAAATGCCGTGGTGCTTCACTATCCAGTAGATTTTCTCGCTGACGTAAGGCCTTAAAATGGCCGCGGCCATCTCGCTATGGCTGTAAGGAGCGAGCTCGTCGCCTATATCATGTAACAAAATAGCAATGATTAATTCTTCGTCTTCGCCGGCGCGCTGCGCTCGTGTAGCCCCTTGCAGGCAGTGTTCCAGTCGGCTTACCTTGTACCCCGACAAACCCTGCTCAAGCTTACCCAGTGCAGCGAGGATACGATCGGAGTGGTTTTCGCAATAGACGTGTTCGAGTTGGTCGAGGAATTCATATTCCTGTTTTGTGCCGTCTTCCATGCGAATAAAATCCACCGATTGCATAATCATTGTCCTCTCATGTTGCAGGTCTGGATGAAACCCCAATCCTATTACAATGCTGGTTCAGGCGAAATCGAAATTTCTGCCCCTAGTTGCGCAATAATTCGTTCTGTGGATCGTAAGCGGCATCCATTGCCAGATGAGCGATGCGACTGCCAGCGGCGGTGTCTACGGTAACCTCGAGCTGGTCGCGGATCAGTTTTGGTTTCAGGTAGGCAAAGGCCAGGCTTTTACCCAGGCGATGGCCGAAGGCGCCACCGGTGGTTAGTCCTATGAGTTCACCGTTGTGGAATACCGCTTCGTTACCAAAGCATTCACAGGGGACGTCGTCATCAAAAACCAGGTAGGCCAGCTCAATGGCGTAACCATTCTGCTGTCTTTGTTTCAGGTTGTCGCAGCCGATAAAATCACGGCTGGTGTCGATAAATCGACCCATGCCGGCTTCGAAACCGCTGATTTCCTCGGTAAATTCGGCGCCGTAAGCGCGGTACATTTTTTCCATGCGCATCGAGTTGAAGGCGCTACCACCAAAATTTCGCAAGCCCAGGGTTTCACCCTTGCGCCACATCGAGTCGTAGATCGACAGCAGCTGGTAGCTGGGCATGTGCAATTCATAGCCGAGTTCGCCGGCGTAAGATACGCGTATCACAAGAACCGTGGCACTATCGATTTTAATGTCGCGTGCGCACAGCCAGGGGAAGGCCGCGTTGGATAAATCTTCTTCAGTCATTTGCTGCAATATCTCGCGCGACTTCGGTCCGGTGATCAACATCGAAGACAAGGTCTCGGTAACATTGTCGATGCTGACGTCGAAACCATCGGCATTGCGCTGCATCCAGTGTAAATCCTTGTGTTCCGAACCTATCGCAGAAACCAGGTAAAAATGATCGTCGGCCAGACGGGTAATCGACATTTCGCACATAATGCCGCCATTTTCCGAGTGGAAAAGGCTCAGGCCGATGCGTCCGTCACGCGCCGGCAGTTTGTTGCTGGATAATCTGTCGAGGAAGGCGAGGGCATCCGGTCCGCGCACTTCGTATTTCGATGAGCCGGATAAATCGATCACGCCCGCCGCATCGCGCACCGCCAGACATTCCGCGGCGACCACTGCGTGAGACTCGCCGTGTGACCAGCCCAGTGATTCCCTGCGCACCGCATCGGTCTGGAACCACAGTGCCTTCTCGTAACCCTGTACGGCACCGTGCACGGCACCATGCTCGAGCAGACGAGGATATAGCGGGCTGCAGCGATTTGGACGGCCATGCGGGCGTATATCGTTGGGAGCGCCAGCCACGTACATGGCCTCATAAGATTCGATGGCCTTGATGGTGCAATACTTCCTGTCAGCCCAGGGGCCGAAACGGCGTGTGTCCAGCGGCGCCATATTGATTTCGGTCTGGCCGTATTTCATCCACTGCGCCATATACTTGCCTATACCGCCCTGTGCGATGCCGATACTGGCCCCGCATAGATTCCAGAAGTTGCGCAGCCCGGCCACCGGGCCAGCCAGTATATTATCGTCCGGGGTGTGCGTAATCGGGCCGTTGACCACGGTTTTCACACCAGCTTCTTCAAACTTCGGCGTCATCTCGAAGCAACGCTCGAGGAAGGGCATGAGCCGGTCTAGGTCGGGTTCGAACAGTTCGCGGTCGAATGACCAGTCCATGCCGCCCAGTGCCCAGGGCTTCGAGCCCCACATTTCGTAAGGCCCGACGAGGAAGCCCATGCCTTCCTGGCGGATATAGGCTGAACTGTATGAATCGCGACAAACCGGCAATTCCCAGCCCAGCGCCTCGATATCAGGGTGGCTTTCGGTGACCAGGTACTGATGCTCCAGGTTGACCAGGGGCACGTCGGTGCCAACCATGGCACCGACTTCGCGGGAGAAACATCCGGCCGCGTTGACCACGTGCTCGGCGATGATAGTGCCCTTGTCGGTAACCACTTCCCATTCGCCTGTAGGCAGTGCATTGATTTCGACGACGCGGGTGAAGCGATTCACTTCTGCGCCCTTGTCTCGTGCCAGCTTGGACAGCGGCATAACCACCGAAGTGGGATCCACATGGCCATCGTTGGGCGTGCTGACAATGATGCGCGCCTTGTCGAAATTCATGAAGGGGTTGAGTTTTTCTGCTTCCTGCTTGCTGATGATATTGAATTCGAAGCCGATATTTTTAGAGCGACTTTCCAGATTGCGAAACCATTCTTCCTCGAGTTTGCTGAAGCCGACACGCAGACTACCGGTCTGATGGAAGCTGGAACTCTGGCCGGTTTCAACGGGCAGGATTTCGTTGTACAACTTGATCGTGTAATCGTGGATCTGGGCGACCGTGTGATTGCCGATGAAATTGGAACAAAGGCCGGCTGCGTGCCAGGTCGAGCCGCTGGTGAGTTCGCCTTTTTCGACCAGGGCGATATCGGTCCAGCCTTCACGGGTGAGGTGGTACATCAGGTTTACACCCAGCGAACCGCCGCCGATGATGACGACCCTGGCATGACTTTTCATCGGTTACTCCTGGTTGGCGGCGATGGCGTCTTCGCCACGGCCGAAGGCTTCACGCGGCAGAAAAATATTAAACTGTTCGCGGATCTGCCGGTCAACTTCGTCGCTGACATGATCTGGAAAATAACTGCTGAGAATCTTACGCTTTTTTGCTATTGCCTTGTCCAGTAGTACCGGCTTGCCTTGTTCCACCCACTGGTTGGGGCTGAGGCGGTCGCCGAGATCCGGATAGATATACTCGGTTTGCATGACTTCCAGTGTTTGCCCGGCGCCGAGGTAGTGACCCTTGTTGCCCAGACAGACGTCTTTCAATACATCGAAGCTAAGCGTGGTTTCATTGACTTCGATACCGCGTGTTATGCGCAGCGCCGCACCGAGTATGTCGTTGTCCATCAAAAGAGATTCGGGGCAGGTGCTGAGCAGGCTGGCGTACATGCCGGCCGATTCGTAAATGATGTTGGCCCCCGAAGTAGCCGCACAAGACAGGGTGTAGGCGCGTTCCGCACCACCCTGAAAATCAGGAAACTTGGAATCGGTCATGCCGCAGGCGGTACCGGTGGGCAGGCCGTAGTAGTTGCCCATTTGCGCGCAGGATGACGAAAGTATCGCCTGTTCCGGTGAACCGCCGCTCATCGCACCGGTACGCAGGTCGGAGACAAACGGCCAGGTGCCGAGTATCGCCGGTGCGCCGGGTTTGATCGCATTCACGTAAACCAGGCCGCCGAGAACCTCGGCCCAGGCCTGCGCGACCGCGCCGGCCAGACAGGCAGGGGAGGTAGCGCCGGACTGACCTGCAGACAGCAGTAACACGGGCATGCCACCTTCGACTGCGATCTTGATGCAACCCAGAGCTTCCTCGGTAAATTTCATCGGTGGCACCACGTGGCAGCAGGAAATGCTCATGAATGGACGTTCGCGCCACTTGTCTTCGCCGCCAGCGACCAGGTGCAACATTTTCAACGTATCTTCGAGGTGCTGGGTTTCGGTCCAGCTGGCACCTATGTGCTTGGTTGTGCCCATAATCGCGTTGTAGGCAGTATTGATATCCATGTCGTGGTTATTGATGATGTCGCGCAGTACACAGGTGCGCTGGAACATGTGGATATGCTCGCACTGGTCGGCGATGCGCGCCATGTCGTAGAGATCTTGTGCGGTCGACTCGCGATACTCATTATTTTCGGGGTCGGCAATCATTACCGCTGCACCGGCGGTGGAAAAATGCACGCGCGAACCGGTGAGCTGCAAATCGTGTTTCGGATCCTGGCCGTACAGGGTCAGCTCGCGACAGCATATCGCCATCGCGTTTTCGACCACTGCGCGTGGAAATCGCAGGCGATTGTCTTCACCGTAAATTGCGCCTACCGACTGGCAGGTTTCAATACAGTGTTCGGTGGCATCGGCAAAGCCGACTTCTTCGAGTATACGAAATACGGTGGCATCGATAAGTGCGATATCTTCATCTTTCAGGGGTTTGTACTGTCCTCCGCTTTCTCCGGGATGAACCGGTTTCATATCTTCGGAGAGAGCTGCCTGGCGCAGGGCAATCTTGGCTTGTCTGGCGTTTGAACGTCTTCCCATGGTGTATGCCTCGTATGCTAGGGAAAATAAAACAACTCAGGCATTCTGGGTTTGCGTTGTACTGGATTCAAGCGATTATTTTTTATAGTATGCATTAGTTTTAATAATCCATAGAGACTGGTCGATGAGACGACGCCTGCCACCGCTGAATAGTTTGAAGAGCTTCGAAGCCGCGGGTCGACTATTGAGTTTTACCCTGGCGGCGCAGGAATTGAATGTTACCCAGGCTGCGGTCAGCCATCAGATCAAGGTACTCGAAGACTTTCTCGGTGTGGCACTGTTTATCCGCAACCCTCGACAGCTCGCTTTGACCACGCAGGGCAAAGGCCTGCTGCCCGATGTCATAGAAGCCTTTGACAAGGTTTCCAGTGCGATCGGATCACTCAGCCAGGAACCCGTGAGCAAAATAATCAGCGTTAGACTGGCGCCATCCTTCGCCGCCAAGTGGTTATCCCCGCGTTTGAAGTACTTCTGGCTGCAGTATCCGGAAATCGATTTGTGCATGTATCACGCGCATGCGGCGGTGGACTTTGAACGTGAGCAAATCGATCTCGCGGTAACCTATGGTAAAGGCCTTTGGCCAGGGGTAGTCGCCGAGCGGCTGTTGAGCCTGGATTTTTTCCCGGTATGCAGCCCCGCCTTCATGCACAACGACAAACCCCTGAGTGATATTCGCAATCTGCGCTATTACACCTTGCTGCACGATGCCAACTACGAATGCTGGACCGACTGGCTGACGCTGGCTGGAATGCAGGACATCCGCGCCAACAAGGGCACCATCACCGACGATACCAATGTGCTCATTCAGGCAGCCATAGATGGTCAGGGCATTGCGCTCGGATCGACTACCTTTGTCGAAGACCATCTGCAAAGCGGCAGGCTGGTGAAGCCTTTCGATATTGTTCTTGAAAATGAATTTGCCTATTACGTTGTCTGCCCACAGGCGCATTTGCACAATCCAGCGGTGAGGGCTTTCAAAGACTGGTTGTTAAGCCTGGTAGATTAGAGGTAGCATGGCGGCTAACTCAGCTGGTATACCAAATGACAACTCAGAAAGAACAGCGACAGCAGAATATCAAATTACGCGCCGGTCTCAGCGATGAGCAGGTGAATCGGGCCTCGCAGGCATTATTCGAACGCATCATCGAGCTCGATGTCTATCAACAGGCCGAACGAATCGCGACCTACTATTCGGTAAACGGAGAAATCAGTCTGCGTCCGGTCATCGACCACGCGCTGGCGCAGGGGAAAAAGATATACCTGCCACAGCTCGACGCCAATACACTGCGCTTTTCGCCTTACTTCCACGAACAGAAAATGCGTATCAATTATTTCAAACTACCCGAACCCGATGTCGGTGACGATGAAATGCTGCAGCCGGATGAGCTCGATCTGGTATTGGCACCGCTGGTCGCTTTTGATGAGCAGCGCAATCGTGTTGGTATGGGGGGAGGCTACTACGACCGCAGTTTTGCCTTTCGCAAAGATCCCGAGCGGACGGTACCTCAACTGGTGGGTGTGGCACACGAACTACAAAAAGCTGCCGCTATCGACATCGAGGAGTGGGATGTGCGTCTGGACATGGTCGTCACCGACGCCGCAATTTATCGCTGATCAGCCGCAGCAACCCCCGACCTGGCGACGCGCTATCACATCGTAGGCCTGCGCCGTCGTTATGCCGAACTGGCGGGCCAGCTGGGCGCAGGATTTGCGCTGGTATTTGTGCAGCATCACCATCTTGTAAACGTCTTCGTCGTTCAGGTTTCCCGGCAGGGGCTTACGCCGGATGCTGCAATTGCGGGCTATAGCCATAAAATCATGACCGGTGGTGAAAGAGTCGAATAGCATAGCCGGATTGCAGGTTGTTGCAACCCGGCCATATTTCAGTCTTTAGAAATCATATTTTCCAGCGGAATAGAGCCTGGCGGCTTTTTCCCAGACTTCACCGACCTTACCATCGCCTACCGGCTTGCCGTCGAGCTTGATCACCGGTGCGATTTCCTTGCTTGAACTGGTAATCCAGATTTCATCGGCATCCCAGACTTCGTCCATGGTTACAACGCGTTCTTCTACCTGGATGCTGCCATCGCGACGCAGCACTTCGAGCGCTATATGGCGCGTGATTCCGGGCAGTATCTGACGATCCAGCGGTGGCGTCGCTACCACACCGTTCTTGACCACATAGGCATTGCAGGCACCACACTCGGTGAGTTCATTGTTGTCGTTGTAGAGCAGAATTTCACCGTCGCCAGCGCTATGACCCTGCTGGAAATGCATGACGTTACCGAGCAGCGATATCGACTTGATATTGCAACGGTGCCAGCGCAGGTCGGGTCCGGTGGAACAGGTATAGGGATGCACCAGTTCGCGATCCGGAACCGGTGGTGCCGGAATTTCAAAGGCGTATCCGAATACGGTGGGCTCTATACCATCCGGGTAGGCGTGATGGCGTTTTGTGTCTGCGCCACGGGTAACGTGCAGGTAGACGCCGAGATTGCCATTGCCGTTTTTCTCGCAGAGCTGGGTGCAAACTTCGCGCCACTTTTCCTGGTCCCAACCGAGTTTGATTTCGATCGCAGCGAGGCCATCCTGCATGCGCGATATATGCGGGCCGAAACCGACCATCTTGCCACCATAGGAGGGGATCACTTCGTAAATGCCATCACCGAACAGAAATCCACGATCCATAGGTGAAATTCGCGCCTCTTCGAGTGGCAGGTAGCTACCGTTTAAATATGCAATCGTCATCAACAGCCTCGGCTTGGTAGGGTGGAATAAAATGGCTGGCAAGTTAATCAGAAAGGCGGTGCACCCCACTAGAGCCAAAGCATAAAAATCATGGCACCAGTAGGCAGTCGGCTAGCAATCGGACCCGCCGGGGCAGGCGGCTCAAATCGATTCGAATACCAGAATGCAACCTATTTATCAGCAACAATAATCAGGTAAATAGTCTTATATTACAATAATTTATAGGGGTTAGTTAATGTAAGTTATTTTAAAATTTCAGGATCAACTAACAAAGCCGCAAGCCTGGCGTAACTGCAGCAACAGGGATTCGCCTTCGCCGACTTCGAGACCGTCTTCGGTGAGCTGGTTAACGCGGGTGACACCGTCGACACTACCGAGTTCTGATACGTATTTGAGTATGTCCAGAGGTACTATTTCGGCGAGAAAATCGCGTCCGCTCCACAGCGATAAAAAGGAAATAATGCCATAGGCGCCCCAGTTGGATACATCGCTGACGATGAGTTCGTCGCAGGTCGTGGCACAGGGAACGATATTCAACTTTTTCAGCGTTTCGTAAACATTGCCCATACCGATCTCATTGCCACCGTCGCCTATACCGATGGTGGGACAATCGCAGAGCCTCATGAAACTGTCGAAACAGGCGGTGTGTTCACTGATGCTTTCGCCGCGCATATTGTAATAGCCGCCGTCGGCGGCCTGACCGGGACGCTCAATCGAGACGATAGCTTCGGGATGGAAATGCGCCAGCGCTTGCTCGGCATCGTGTTCACGCTTGTCGTGATCACCGACACGAATTTCGTGGACGCGGTATTTTGGTTGCAAGGCTTGCGATATCGGCCTGCCGCAAACAATCGTCGGCGTGGCGCCCAGTTTTTCCAGGGTTTCGTAGAGTGCGATGGCGCCTACCGGGCCATCGGTTTCGAAGGTTTTTACCACCGGGAAACCTGTGCCGATCAATACATTGCCCTGACATCCACGCAGTATTTGCGCCGCGCGCAGGCAATAGCCGGGCTCGAGCACTGCCTGCAGGGTTTGCATGCCGCGCGGGTTGCGCGCCACCAGCAAGTCTTCGATGGTTCGGCTCAGTGCGAGTTCTTCAGTGGGATTCATTTGTCCTTCCGTGTGTTAACAGGCTTCGATACGGCTTCGCAAAAAGCGCGACTGCTCGAGGCAGTGGATAGTATGCGCCTGTTCTATGCCTATGGCTTCGAAACGGACTACTGCGCTTGGCGATAGTTGCGCCAGCTGCGCGGTATCAGCCGGGATGACCGAACCGATCTTGGGATAGCCACCGATGGTCTGGCGATCATTCATCAACACGATTGGCTGGCCATCCGCCGGGATTTGTATGGCACCGTGGCA
>CAXBMV010000004.1:0-23140 GCA_963976575.1 uncultured Gammaproteobacteria bacterium
GGTTTCGCTTTGCAGCATCTCCAGGGCCTGGATGTCTTCATCCTGCTCCGGGTTCACTTCGATATCGCAGAACCAGCCATTGTCGGCAAATACCGCCGCCAGCTCCTGTTCGCGCTCAGCGGTTTGAACGCTGATCTGTGCCGGTGCTTTCTCGCTGCCCAGACGCATTGCGCCTTTGGCTTCAAAGTTCGATTTGATGGGGGCAGCCTGCTTTAACGCCGGGCCTTTCTGAAAGATTTTTGCCATGATTTACTGCCTGCTAGATAAAATATTAAATGCGTCATCGGCCCCGGCCTGTGCTGCGCCAGAATCCCGATGTGGAGACGATTGAAAAGGAAGTGGAGATGTTTACGGGTTCCGGGGACATGATACGCCTTTAGCTGAAAAAATGTGCCTATTCGTCATTTAGGCGAGAAAATGAGACAGGCCTATTAATGTATTAAACAAATCTATCCCGGTTTGTCTGACAAAGTGTGTGTCCCTGTGCCAGACCCTGCCTGTGCCACCTGTGTGACAAAGTGTCTGTCCCTGTATCAGACGAACAGCTGCCAGCTAAAATACCTGATCGGCTGGTGATCTCTTGTGCCAGGTCGCTCGTATTAGATACAACTTCCTAATCTAGAAACTGCTAACAGGCAATGAACATATTTCTGCTGGATCACGACATCGAGCGCTGTGCTCAGTATCACTGCGATCAACACGTCGTCAAGATGATCCTTGAGAGCGTGCAGATGCTGTGTACCGTGCTGAATAACAGAGGCCTGGAAACGCCATACAAGTCTACCCATAGCAAACACCCCTGCGTGCTATGGGCCGGTGAATCCTTCGATAATTTTCTATGGCTCAAGGACCTGGCTCTGTGTCTCAACGATGAATACCGCTATCGCTTTGACAAGCATCAAGATCACCGCTCGATCGCAGTGCTAGCATCAATTTCTGGTTATCGATTCGCGCGTCGTGGGTTAACGCCTTTTGCACAGGCGATGCCGGACGAATACAGGATTCCCGGTGACGCGGTGACCGCCTATCGGCAGTTTTATATCGGTGAAAAAAGACGCTTTGCACGCTGGAGTCGACGCCAGAGGCCGGACTGGTTTGTCGATCAGGAAACAGTCGCAGCCTGAGCAATGAAAGCGTAATGATTACCATTAAGAGCACTAACTAACTAAATCTATCAATAGAAAAGAGGTCTATATGAAACACTCCATGGCACGTAGGAAAGTACTGAAAGCAGTGGCAGCAGCCAGCGTTGTGCCCTTTGTCGCCTTTGGCCACAAAGAGGCTTTGGCACAAACGCCGCAGGTGGACCCCGCAGGTGCCCAGGCCAAGGCACTGGGATACGTCCATCAATCCGCGATGGCGGATAAAATTTGCGGCAACTGCAAGCTCTACACCGGCGATGCCAGCAAAGCATGGGGACCTTGCGCCATATTCCCCGGTCAGAACGTCGCCACTGCGGGATGGTGCCAGGCATGGGTGGCGAAGGGCTAGAGGCGGTGCAAGAGTATCAATGGCCCAGACAGGCCGGAGCGATGATGAAACGGATGCTGATTGTTCTGGCCTGTTTAGGCGTTACCGCTTGCCTTGGAATGCCTGAAAATGTGCGACCGGTAAGCGGGTTTGAAATAAACAAATACCTGGGCCGCTGGTATGAAATTGCCAGGCTGGATCACTCCTTCGAGCGTGGCCTGGAAAATGTGACGGCCGAATACTCAATCCGGGAAGACGGTGGCGTTAGCGTTGTAAACAGGGGCTACTCAACCGAAGACAAGGAATGGAGCGAGGCTACAGGGAAGGCTTATTTTGTTAACAGCCCCGAAGAAGGCTATCTGAAGGTTTCTTTCTTTGGTCCATTTTATGGCTCCTACATCGTCTTCGAGCTGGACAAGGACAATTACCAGTATGCCTTTGTATCCGGCCCGGACTTATCTTATTTATGGCTATTATCAAGAACGCCTGAAGTATCCGCAGGGGTCATATCTGATTTTGTTGAAAAATCCAAAACCCTCGGGTTCGAGACCAGTGATTTGATTATGGTTAACCAGAAGTAGAGCGAGCTGCCATGGTAAAAGCAGGTAACTGCAATGGGAGTGAACGCCTTCCTGACTCTAGTCATCGGTCAATAGTAAGTGTGTGTCCCTGTGCCTGTTCGCGCTTTTACCGTTTTTACAGGCAAATCCCCGTCACAAATACTCGTAAGTCCGTTCCGGAGGAACCAGCGAGTCTGCGATCAGCTGTAAATTCTTGTCGTCACCCAGACGCGCGGCATCCTGGAAATCAAGAATCATCTTTCCGGCGAGTGTCTGCTTCCAGAACCATTCGTTGAGTTGGAAAGAGGAAGGCTTGCCGTCATTAGCCAGCGCCGCTTCGAAATAAAAGAGCTTGATATCGTCGATGGCGAAACGTGCGCGCGATACCGGCGCCATGCCTTTGGGGTTCGGCATAGGTTTCGGCGAGAGGTAACGCTCGATATATTCAACCGCAGCTTCTGCGGATAATCCGCTGATACCGAATGTGCTGCGCCCGGACCTCTGTTGCGCCTTATGCCAAATCGGCAGTATGGAACTAACTTCTGCGATGACCGAGTCGGTATCGAGCTTACCCGGAAACGTCCAGTTCAATTCGCCCTGCAGATTGCTGGCTTCTTCGGAAAAGTCCTTTAACAGGGGTGTCGAGCCGGGCTCATCGAGTAATGCCAGTGCGGCTTTTAGAACTCGCTGCTGTAGTTCAACATCGTTCGGCGTAGCAAACGGACGACCCATTTCAAAAGGCACCCAAAGCGCTCGTGGGGCTGACATCTTCACCACATGCTCACGCACCAGCGCGACGACGACGGTCGACAAACCTTCATCTTCGAGGAAATGGGCCAGCCCGCTCACGGCGCGCGTGCAATTGGGTCACACCGGTGCCAGAACGACGGTATTCACGCCCAACGCCAGCATGGATCTGCCGACTTCACGGGCCTTGTCTTCGAGCTCGTCAGGATGGGTTGCGCCCATGAACGCGTAATGCGTATCGGCTGCCTTGGCGATGCTGCCTTCGGCTTCCAGTTCGTTGAGTCGATCGCGCGGTAACATGACGTTGATATCTTGCAGGAAACCACTGCGATCAAAATTGATAGAAACATGGCTGCAGAGTATGTCGTTGCTGGCCACATCCGCAGATAGGGCGCGATAACCGGTATCATTCGCCAGCATCGGGCGCTGCCCGCGCACAATCAAGCCGGCGCTGGAAACGATGGCGACATGTCGCAACTCAGGGGCAACCGCCTGGGTAAACGGATGGTGCGCATAGGGCAGGCATTCGAGCTCGGCGATGTAGCTGCGTTCGGGTTCGGGGACGTCGGCAAGCCTTACCATGTCATGCAGTCTGTTTTTATAGAGGCGGACTTGTTTGAAATCATCGGGCGATACTAGCTGATCAATCAGGTCTCGGCAAACAGCTTGTCTGTTTCAGCCCGGAGTGCAATGTGGCGGAAGAGCGTGGGAGTCGAACCCACCAGGGACGTGGTACGCCCCTCACCGGATTTGAAGGCCGGTCGCCCCACCGGGGTGCGATCCTCTTCCTCATAAACTTTCATCATCAACCCTGAAGACAGTCGCGGCGGAGCGTCTGATGCGGCGGTTGTTGCCTTGCTGCTCGGTAAACCCCAGGCGGTCGAAGTACTCTAATAGATCGATGGCAAAATTTCTCCCGATTTTGCTCTGCTTGCAAAACTCGGCAACGCTGAAGCACTCCTCAGATGAACTCTTTGCCAGCGCTTCGGCGGCCAGGCCTAGTCGTGCCATATAGGATGTCGGCAGGAAACGGTTCTTTGCTATCAATACCATCTCGCCGATTTTTACCGCATTCTTCAACGATTTTTCCAGCAGCTTTTTGTCGACCCCGAGTGCCTGCGCTGCCTGATGCAGGCTCAGCGGGCTACCCGAATGCGGAGACAGGCAATCTGCCGCCGCCGTCCAAAGTTGTCGGTCGCGCCCGGATACCTGCACTGCGTGCGCTGGCGAATGAAATCGTTTTGCGCGCTCCCCCAGACGTTTTGCGTTTATCAGCTGCCCTGTGGCTTCCTCGAGTATGGCCGTTTCGATATGGGGTTTTAACGCTAACTGGATGTCCTTGAGGCTGGCCCCTGGAAGTTCGGGCTTCGATTGATGAAATAGCTCAATAGCCTTTTCGATACGCTTCAGCATGTTCTGCCACTGCGTTTCGTTGAATAGCCTCTGCTGTGGTTGACGAACCACCCGGCGCAGCGCAAGCGATTCGATGATGGTATCCATTTGCGCTTGCGCAAGATTGTTTGCGACAGCAAAGGCATTGGGCGAAACCCCGGCTTCGCTTATGTCGGTTAGCGCAGCGAGTGCGTCAGCCGGGTCACGATGATTCATCGCATGCAGTTGGGCGATCCGCGCCGGTCGCGCCCGACCGCGCTTTGATGAGCAGGGAGCAATAACATGCCCGCCGGCAATGGTGCGCTGAGCGGATTGGTCGCGCAGCACGAACCGATCGCCGTGAACGACGAAGGCATCTTGTGCGAGCACCAGCTGCACCAAACCGCGTTCACCCACCGCAATAGCGCCGCCTGAAAGCACCGCTACGCGCGCCGCGAGATGAGCTGCGCCGATATGTAAATGTGTTGGTGTCCAGTGTTTCAATGGTCTGGATTCGGATTCGAGCACGCGCAGGTCGACGTCTATTCTCTGGCTCGGCGCGTACAAATTCGAATGCATCAACCAGTCACCGCGGCTTAACGAACTTTCACTGACGCCACGCCCGACGATGTTGATCGCGCAACGCTGGCCAGCCTGTGCGCGCTCGCTGAGCTGGTTGTGCGCCCGTATCCCGCGTACCCGCACAGGTGAGCCATCGCAGGACACAAGCAGGCTGTCATCGATGCTGGCCGCACCGGCAAACACCATGCCGGTTACTACCAGGCCGACTCCTTTGAGGGTAAACACCCGGTCAATCGCCATGCGGAAATGGCCATCGGCAGATCGGTGCTTCACCCGTTGCGCTCGTTTATGCAGCGCCAGCCGCAACGCATCAACGCCTTCATTATCCGGTGCGCACAGGGGAAATACTTCAATGTCTTCACGCCCTGCGTCACCGAGCAGTGTTTTAATCTGACCCTGAACTGCCACAACACGCTCGTCGTCCACCCGATCGATCTTGGTGATCGCGACGACGCATTCATCGATGCCGAGTAAATCGAGAATGGCAAAATGCTCGCGTGTCTGTGGCATCACACCATCGTCCGCCGCCACCACCAGCAAACCCAGGTCGATGCCGCCGACACCGGCCAGCATATTGCGGATAAACTTTTCGTGCCCCGGTACATCGACGAACCCCAGAGAGGTATTACCGGGCAAGGATTGATAAGCGAACCCCAGATCAATCGACATGCCCCGGGCCTTTTCCTCGGGCAGGCGGTCGCTGTCGATACCGGTCAAGGCCTTGATCAGTTCGGTCTTGCCGTGATCCACGTGTCCTGCGGTGGCGATGATCAAGAGAAGGCGGGCCCTTGCAGGTTGGCGACAAACTCTGCTTCATCCTCGAGGCAGCGCAGGTCGAGCCACAGCGCATCATCAGCGATGCGACCGATCACCGGCAGGGGTAGCTCGCGAAACGCGCTGGCGAGCCTGTTTAGGGCTTTGCCGGGCCTACGTACATCAGCCTGGGTGAACTTCAGCGCAGCGCTTTCCAGTGTGTTGACTGGCATTGCGCCACTGCCGATCTGGCTTTGGCAGCGCTCGACGCTGACCTGGAATTCCGCGCAACAGCCTTGCAGGATAGGGAGCAAGCGATTAGCCAACAGTTCTACCTCAGTCACATCACGGGTCAGGGAGCGCAGCGCAGGCAGTTCTTCAGCCAAACCTGCCGGATTGGTGTACAGGCCCAGCACCGCATGCAGCGCCGCCAGGGTCAGCTTGTCGGGTCGCATCGCGCGGGCCATGGGGTTGCGTTTGATTTTATCGATCAAGTCTCGGCGACCGGTGATGATGCCGGCCTGCGGCCCCCCGAGGAGTTTGTCGCCGCTGAAGGTCACCAGATCAGCGCCGGCGCTTAGCACTTCGCTGACCGTGGGTTCATGCGGCAAACCATGGTCCTGCAGATCAATCAGCGTGCCACTGCCGAGGTCGCTCAGCAAAGGCAGATCATGCGCATGCGCGATTTTGGCGAGTTCTTTTTCGCTGAGGTTTTTGGTGAATCCCTGGATTTGATAGTTACTGCTATGAACCTTCATCAATAACGCGGTTTTGGCATTGATCGCCGCCTCAAAGTCTTTGCTATGGGTGCGATTGGTCGTACCCACTTCCACCAGTTTGCAACCCGCCCGCGCCATGATGTCGGGCATGCGGAAGGCACCGCCGATCTCGATCAGTTCGCCGCGCGACACCGGCACCTGCTTGCGCAGCGCCAGGCTATTCAGCGTCAGCAACACAGCCGCCGCATTGTTGTTGACCACCAGCGCTGCCTCGGCGCCGGTCAATTCACATAACAATGCTTCGCAATGCTGCTGTCGATCACCGCGCTTGCCGGCAACCAGGTCAAACTCAAGATTGCTGGCACCGCGGGCCACTTCGACCATCGCGTCGATTGCACAAGTGGGTAAAACGGCGCGGCCCAGGTTGGTGTGCAGCACCGTTCCGGTCAGGTTGATGACGCGTCGCAACGACGGACGAATCGCACTGGCGACATCTTGCGCCAGCTTGTCGGCGATATCGCCGGACTCGAACGACTGCCCGGCCAGGATTTCCTGACGCACAGTCTCCAGCAAATTACGTGCGCAGCGGGTGACCAGAGCAGCACCATAATCGCGTACCAGCGAAGCAGCATCTGCATCGTTCAAAAGACGATCAACCGAGGGTAATTGCCTGAGTGTATTAATAATAGACATGTCGAATCGCACGGACCGAAGTGGCTTGACAGTATCGGCTTGGCCGGCGTTTTACAAGTTGTAATGCCTAACGGACGGAGGGTTTCTCAGGCGCCCATCAAGGGTTAATGGCGCATTGCGATGTAATTTTATGCAGCTTGTGAAAGCAGATGCTGAATAAGTGTGTAATATGCGTCCGGATTATATTTTGCATTAGAGAATTTTTATGCGTCTGCGTGGTTTTTTAGAGGCGATTGGCTTGAGTGAATACAAAGTCAGTTACAACGAGATTATGATTTCCGCCCTCGGCGGCTTTCTTGGAATACTGGCCATTTTCATGATCAGCCGGTTTTTGTTTGATGACGAGGTTGCCTTGATGATTGTGCCTTCCATGGGAGCGAGCGCCGTACTGCTTTTTGCAGCGCCTCATGCGCCTTTCTCGCAACCCTGGAATGTCATCGCAGGGCATATGCTATCGGCTGTTATTGGTGTTGCATGCTGGCGCTTTATTCCGGATATCAGCGTTGCTGCATCGGCCGGTGTCGGTCTGGCCATTGCGGCGATGTATTTTGCACGTTGCATTCATCCACCCGGTGGTGCAACCGCGCTGGCGGCAGTGATCGGCTCCGATCAACTGCATGGGCTGGGGTTTGGCTATGTGTTTCAACCCATACTATTTAATGTCGCAGTGATATTGCTTATCGCGGTGTTGTTTAATGGCTTGTTCAAATGGAGAAGATACCCTGCCCAACCCTATCTCGAACCGAAAACCACTGGTATAGAGGTGGGTAGATATACAGCTATCAACCACGAGGACTTTGTTTATGCCTTGAGTCAAATCGATACTATCGTCGATGCTACTGAAGATGATTTGCTGAAAATTTATCAATTGGCAACCAAAAGACACATGGAAGTTCCACAGAGCGCTTAAGGGCTGTTGTTTCGATAGCCCAGGCCCGGTTTCAGGATCAGTTTTATGATTTCAGCCTGACTCAAAATGAATGGCCGGGCCCTGTACTAGCGTTCCCTTAAATTACCGCTCGGCTCAAGACTTGCCGAGAGCGAAACGTTCACGCAGAAAACGGGCGATGCCTTCCTCGTCGTGATGTCCGATCACCGCCGTCGCGGCCGCTTTGGCAGCAGCGTTGGCATTGGCCGGCGCGTAACTCTCGTCGGCAGTCGCGAACATGCTCAGGTCATTATCGTTGTCGCCAAAACAAATGACTCGTTCGAGACCGAGCAATTCCTTCAGCGTCTTGATGGCGCCACCCTTGCTGGCGTCGCTGTGATGCACATTCAGCCAGTGCCACTCGGCACCCTCGCGGGCGATGCCGGAATAGGCGACCAGATGCGCTTCATCTTCGACGCCCTGCGCGACTGCCTTCACTGCATCAGGTGAGCCGATCGAATTGATGTGTGTGACCGTGGCATTTTCGGGCAAGTCGGCAAGCGCGCGCATGCTGACGTGACCGTCGATATCGAGAACTCGAATCAGTTCGAGGTCGGCATCCGATTGCAACACGGGGTGGTACACCGTGGTTTTATCGTCTTCGTCCAGGGTGAACACGAAAGGCGTCAATCCCTGTTGCAGGCAGGCGTCGACGACGTTTTCCAGTTCGGCCGCGGTGAGCGTGGTGCTACTGGAGAATTTCTGCTGCTGTGGGTGCCAGATCATCACGCCGTTCTTGTAGGCCTGCGGCAGGGGAAAGCTATGCCCCTCCAGAATTGCGCGCGCCCCGTGCAGCGTACGCCCCGTCGCCACGGTGTAGGCAATCTCGCGTTTCGCCAATAGTTTCAGCGTCTCGCTGGTGTAGTCCGATATCGTCGACTGCCGGTTGAGCAGGGTTCCGTCCAGATCAAAAACAATGAGTTCCATCGGTAGCAGGCCATGGTGAATATCAGGCCTTAGTTTCGCTGCTCGGCCGCGTCGATGCAAACACGAAGTATCCGACAAACTCGTGTCTACAAAACCAGACCTCCGTTGACAGGGAATAACGGCGCGGCAAAGCACTATTGTCGCGCCTGGGTGATTCGCGCCTTCTGCCCACTTCTAGATTTCTCTTGCGGGAGCAATATCGGCGAAAATGCTATCCGAAATCCAGTGCTGAATATTACGCGTCAGGACGGAAGGACCCACCAGTTTCAAACGTTTGTCGGCTATCGCTGCCCTGTAGGTTTCATCGCCCATCCAGCAATTGACCATGGTGCGTAAATCAGTGGTTAGATAAACGTCGACTTCTTTGCCGGGGTCTTCGAGACAGATATCCACGTTACTGCCCTTGATCAGTAGCCACCAGTTGCCGAGTTTTTTGAGATCGGTGAATTTAAAGCGGATCACCGACTGACTCCCCGGCAGACTGTCGGTGATGATGCTGCGTTGAAGGTAGAGCATCAGCAGTTCAACGTCGAGCTCGCTATCCCTGATATCACCACGCGCCCAGCGCATGCCCCAGTCACCGATACCTTTCAGCAGCGGCAGGGTTTCCAGGCCGGCCTGGGTGAGAAAGTATTCGTTGCCACGTTGGCCGGGAATTTTTTTGCGCAGTATTAGTTCGGCGTCCGCCAGTTCCTTGAGGCGCTTGGTAAGCACGGTCGGTGATATCAGGCTCAAACCACGCTGTAATTCGTTGAAACGGCTTGCACCCATGTGCAGTTCGCGCAGGATTAAAAGCGACCATTTCTCGCCAAGTAATTCCATTGCCTTTGCCACCGGGCAGAATTGACCATATTCCATATTTTCCTCCGCCTGAGGTTTTCATTTTCTATGGTACTCGAAGCGTAGTGGGTTACTACGCGAAACGTAGTTGGATACTACACCGTGGCAAGTAGTTTGATCCAGTCGCCTCGCCTAATCTGTGCACATCAGGAAAACACATCCTGACACTTTACTTAAACTTTATTAGGAGAGATTGAAATGCCATTAATTACTGTAAACCTGATCGAAAACGTATTTTCTGACGAAGAGAAAGTCGAAATAATCACCAGTTTGACCGATGCGATGGTCGCCATCGAAGGCGAAGCGATGCGAGCCGTTACCTGGGTGAAAATAGAAGAAGTTCCCGAAGGGCAATGGGGTATCGGCGGCACCGCGATGACCGCGGCAATGGTGCACCAGCTACAAAGCGGGAAGGCTGCCTGAACTTGTTGGTCGGGGCTCTTGCCCCGACCAACTTCCATTCCTCAGGGGTTGTTCAACAGGATCAGATTATTAAGATCGTCGGCCGCGCCGATGCAAACGCGAAGTTGCTGCGAAAGTATTCCCGGCTCCTTTTACCCGCCGCCTTTCAGCTCAAGTAAAAAGTCACTGAAAGTCGCCTTCAAGCGCGAGACCAGCTCGTCACACTCGGCTTCGCTAATCGTCAGTGGCGGTGCGATCAGGAACCAGTCACCATATTTTCCACCGGCAGTTTTGCGCGAGTAGATAATCAATCCATTGTTCAATCCGTGTATGCGTATCTTTTCGGTCGGCTGGAATTCAGCTGCAATCTTTTGCTTGCTGTCTTTGTCGGCGACCATTTCAATGGCCAGTAACAAACCCCGCCCACGAATGTCGCCGATTACCACAGATTCTTCAGCAAGATCCTGTATCCCTTTTTTCAGGTAGCTGCCCATATTTTCTGCATTGTCGACCAACGACAGTCTTTCGTATTCATCGAGTACCGCCATGCCCGTGGCGCAGGTAATCGGATTGGCATTGTAGGTATGGGAGTAGTTGAATCCGGTTAATTCGGCAAGTTCGTCGACCATAGTCGCAGGAAAAAGGGTTGCCCCCAGCGGTGCGTAGCCCGAGCCAAGGCCCTTGGCCATGACGACGATATCCGGCAGCGCATCCGGGTAATAATGGGCACAGAGAAATTTTCCGCTGCGTCCCGTGCCACAGAGAATTTCATCAAACACCAGGTAAATTCCATAGCGGCTGCAAATCTCCCGAATCCGATGGAAATAGTCGTCCGGAGGGACGACACAGCCGCTAGCCAGGCCACCAACCGGTTCGACCACGAATGCCAGCACCGAGTCGGCGCCGAGGCTTTTGATCTTGTCTTCGAAGGCCTCGATCACGAAGTCAGTGTAACTCTCGAGCGTATGACCATCGGGTAGTCGATAGGTGATGGGCGCGGGGACCTTCTGACTGGCCGTGGCAAAGCCGTCAAAGAAATCATGCAATGACTCATCGCCCGACATGCCCAGTGTGGCGATGGTGCCGCCGTGATAGGAAGGCAGGCAGGTAATAATATGCCTGCGTTGTCTGGCGCCGGTTGCAATCGCGTACTGGCGCAAAAATTTGATCGCGATCTCCATCGCTTCGCTGCCGCCGCTGGACAGCGCAACGCGCTCGAATCCCGCTCCGGCGAGCCGCGCAATGCGTTCGGTCAGGGCGATATTCGGACGATGGCGGGCGACGCGGGAATAGGCGAAATCCATACGTTTTGCCTGCTCTGCCATGGCATTGGCGACGCTGTGGTTGCCATGACCGATATTGCTCACCACCGGGCCAGACGATGCATCGATGTACTCGTTGCCCTCTTCATCCCACATGTAGATGCCTTCGGCACGCTCGATGATCGGCAGCGGTACGATATTGCTTTTGGAGTAGAAAATATCCTGAGCGCCACCGGGTTTCGGAGAGGTATTCGACATTTCTGTTGCCACTACAGACGGCTTCGCTTCACTCATATCATTCAAATCTCAATAAGAATTCCTGATCAATCGATTCAGCGCGTGCCGAGGTCGACTTCACCGCAGGCAACCGCGCGCACTGAATTACACAATACGTTGCAGCCAGCGTGCAGATCTTCCTGCTTGGCATTTTCTGCTTCATTGTGGCTAATGCCATCCTCGCAGGGCACGAATATCATCGTGGTCGGTAATATTTGCCCCATTTGGCAGGCGTCGTGTCCGGCTCCGGTGACTATATCCTGCCAGGGCTCGCCTTCCTCGATGGCGTAGCGGCGTACCGTTTCGATCAACTCGGGATGAAACGGCAGAGGTGGCAGGTAGGTTCGATCGGACAGGCTCAGCTTTAACCCCATGTCCTGGGCAATCTGTTTTGCACTGGCACGAAACTCGGCATCCATCTGCGTCAACACCGATACCTCGGGATGACGCAGGTCACCGCTGAATTCCACTCGTCCAGGAATAGTGTTGGGGGAGTTGGGGTATACGTTTACCCGTCCGGCCGTTCCTCGTGCGTTGTTATGGCTGCGACCAATCCGGTCTATCTCGAGAATAATTCGCGCGGCACCCATCATTGCATCGCGACGCGTTTCCATTGGCGTCGGGCCGGCATGCGCTTCCTGACCCTCCAGTTCGAGGTCGTACCATCTTTGTCCCTGTGCTGCGGTTACCACGCCGATTACATTGTTGTTGGCTTCCAGGATTGGCCCCTGTTCGATGTGGAGTTCGAAATAGCAGGCGACGGGATAGCTGTAGATCGGCATCGAACCGGCAAACCCGGTACGCTCCAGGCCTTCCTGTATGCTCCAGCCCTGCTTTTCTTCGCGCATCGCCAATGCCTCTTGCAGCGGGACCAGGCCGGTGAATACGGCGGACCCGAGCATGGGTTTGAAGATGCAACCCTCTTCATTGGTCCATACCGCAACTTCCAGCGGGGCCTCGGTTTCGACATTCAGGTCATTGAGTGTGCGAATGACTTCCAGGCCTGCGAGCACACCGTAGACACCGTCGAACTTGCCACCGGTGGGTTGAGTATCCAGGTGACTACCCATAATAACTGCGGGCAGATTATTATTTTTTCCCGCGCGACGGGCAAAAAGGTTACCGAACTGGTCTACCGATACCTTGCATCCCGCGGCCTCGCACCAGCCAATAAAAAGTTCCCGACCGGCGCGATCCTCGTCGCTAAAGGCGACCCGGTTACAGCCCCCTTTATCGGTTGCCCCTATGCGAGCCATCTCCATCAAACTTTGCCAAAGGCGGTTACTATCTGTTTTCAGGTAGCTTTGCTGCGCGTTCAAGTTAGTCGTTGACATTGGACATCGCCGTTTAGTAAGATTCTATATATTCGAATATTATTCTATACATTAGAATGTTGAAATCAACTCATTTCTGTCCTGAATGACGACCCATGGCAGTTCAAAGCTTCAAGCAGAATTGAGGGGTGATCAATATTTGCAAACTACCCGGGTGCTCCTATGCAAGACCGCTCCGATAATCCCGTCGCCATAGTCACGGGTGCCGGCACCGGTATTGGTGCTGCCTGTGCATTAGCCCTCGCTCGTAAGGGCTACCGTGTTGCGGTCAATTTCAATCGCAGCCACAAGCAAGCGCAGGAAGTTGTTGCGCAATGTCAGCAAGAGGCTGTGGCGGCAATGCCGCTACAGGGCGATATTGCAAAGGACGAAGACTGTCGTCGTATCGTGGCGGAGACCATCGAAGCCTGGGGTCGTATCGATATTCTGGTTAACAACGCCGGCGTCACCTGTTACGTGGATCAGGCTGATCTGGAAGGATTAAACAAGGACGACTTTGAACGCATCATGGGCGTCAATATTAGCGGCACTTACCAGATGATCCGCGCCGCCGCACCCTACCTGAAGGTTTCGGACAACGCCGCCGTGGTCAATGTTTCGTCTCACTCCGGAATCAGTGGCATCGGATCCTCCATGGCCTATGCGGCTTCGAAAGGCGCGCTAAATACGATGACCCTGTCGCTCGCGCGCAGCCTGGCGCCATCGGTTCGGGTGAATGCAGTTTGTCCGGGATTCGTCGATACCGACTGGATGTCGGCAAAGCTCGAAGCAGAGGAACTGGCCGCCTTCAAAGACAAGGTCGCGGCGATTTCGCCGCTACAGCGAATTGTTACGCCAGCAGATGTTGCCGAGGCAGTCTGCTGGTTTGGAATAGAGGCCCGATCAATTACCGGACAGTTACTGGTCATCGATGGTGGCACCCATTTAACAACCGGAAACCCACTCTAATAATGAAGCGGAGAAACAAGCAATGAGCAAATCAGAAGACTATCAACCAATAGACCCGTCGGTCGTGCCCCGATTCGCGGGCCTGGCGACATTCATGCGTACCGTGATCCGCGACGTCATCGACGAGGTCGATATTGGTTTGGTCGGTGTTCCCTTTGACCTCGGCCTCAATCATCGCACGGGTGCGCGCCACGGACCTGCCGGAGTAAGAGAAATGTCGCGCATGATTCGTCGGGTGCATCCGACCAGCGGCATCCGCCCCTTTGAAACCTGCAATGTTGCCGACCTTGGAGACGCACCCATCAACCCGATGAGCAAGGACAAGTCGATAGACATGATCGAAGGCTTTTTCCGTGAGATGAAGGCTGCCAATATCGTGCCCATCGCCTGCGGCGGCGACCACACAATCCCGCTACCGATTTTACGCGCGCTGGCTGCCGATGAACCGGTGGGAATCCTGCACTTTGACGCGCACGCGGACACGCTGGATGAAATTTGTGGCGACAAAATTAATCATGCAACTTTTATGCGCCGCGGATTCGAAGAAGGTTTGATCGATCCCAAACGTACTATCCAGGTGGGCATGCGCGGCAGCCGTTTTACCCCGCAGGATATTCAATACGGTTACGATGTCGGATACAGCATCATCACCATGGACGAGTATGAGGAGATGGGGCGGGCAGCGGCGATCGAGCAAATCCAGGGCGTGCTCAAAGGTGGGCCGGTTTATATTTCGCTGGATATAGACGGCCTCGATCCTGCCTTCCTGCCCGGAACCGGGGTGCCTGAAATTGGTGGCATTATTCCAAGGGATGCGCAGGTCATACTGCGCTCGCTACAGGGCATGGACATAGTCGGCGCAGATATCAGTGAAGTTTCGCCTTGTTATGATCCCACCGGGATAACCTGCGTGACGGTCGCCAACCTGATGTTCGAGATGCTCTGCGTGATTGCCGCTTCTGTCGAATCGAAGCGTCAGTGAAGCACAGCCGGGATACAAGGCATAAGTTATGACGGCATCGAACCCGGTTCGAAGAATAGCGGCCATCGTCGACGTGGTGGCCGGTTACGATAAGGGAATCACGCTGGTTGAAATTGCAAATGCCGCCAGGCTTTCCCCGTCCACGGCCCATAGAACGGTAAACATTCTGCTGGATGTCGGTTACCTGGTACTCGACCCTTCCACCAAAACCTATCGGATCGGTCCTCGTCTCAAGCGCGTGCTGTTGTTGAGTCATGGCTCGGGGTCGCTGGAAGACTTTGCCCGTCCGAGTTTGATCGCGCTTTCAGAGCAATTCAGCGAAACCAGCTATCTGGTGCGCTTTTCCGGCCAACGCATACACCTGGTTGATTATCACCTGCCCACCACGGGGTCGAGAACACTGGTTCATCCAGGTTTTGAATTTCCAATGCACGCCACCGCCGCAGGCAAGGTTGTTTTTGCCTATCTGTCTGCCGACATCATAGAGAATGAACTGAGCAGGGATCTCGAGCATTTCATGCCGAACACCATCACCAGCAGGCAGAAAGTTCGGCGTGAACTGGAAAAGGTCAGAACCCAGGGCTATGCGGTGAATGACGCCGAACTGGATCCCGGCGTTTATGCCGTCGCGGCACCGGTCTTCCTGAGTGACAACGAGACACTGGTTGGTGCATTGGCGATTGCAGGGATTAGAGATCGCTTGCTTGAAAAACATACGGAAACGGAGATAGCAAAAGTCTTGCTCGAAGCAACCGCTGAGCTGTCGCGCTTGATTAACAACATCGATATTCTACCGCCCAAAACAACTGGGCTGCCTGGCTAAAGCGATGTGCAGGATTTCAAAAGAACTGGTTTCAGCTTTCCTGATATCGGCAAAAATTATTGTGAATCCGTTTTGCTGGTAATCGAGTTAAGCTGTCTTGCTTAACAGCATGTCAGGCTCTTTGAATCTCAAGAAACAAACTTTGAAATTAAAGCCTTTACCATCAGAAAAATTAGCGGTTAATCTATGCGCTGAATTACTAGCAGCTGACCTTGGAAAACTCTTATGTCGATGACCAATTCATTCCAGCCGGGCAGTGCTGCCCTGTCTGACCATGAAAAGTCCATGGTTGAACGCCGTGCGCGCCTGTTGGGGCCGGGCTATAAATTGTTTTACCAGCAACCTATTCATATGGTGCGCGGTGAAGGTGTGTACCTGTATGACAATGAAGGTAACCAGTATCTGGACGTCTACAACAATGTACCCAGTGTCGGTCACTGCCATCCTTATGTTAATGAGGCGATGATCAGGCAGGCTGGTTTACTGAACAGTCATTCGCGTTATCTGCATGACAATGTACTCGACTATGCAGAACATTTGTTGTCCCGGTTTCCAGCCGAACTCGGCTTGAGCAATGCCATGTTTACCTGCACCGGTAGCGAAGCGAATGATCTGGCTTACCGCATCGCCAAGTTGAATACCGGCGGCGACGGCTTTATTGTCACCGACCTGGCTTATCACGGTGGCACCGACGCCATTGCCTCGATGTCTCCCTCGCTGGGTGAGTACGTCAAACTGGGCGCCAATGTGCGGCTGGTACCTGCACCAAATGCCTTTCGTGGAGCTGCCGATGTGGGCGGGGAATTTGCCAACAATGTGCGCGCAGCAGCCGCAGACTTGAAGCAGCACGGGGTCCAGCCCGCCGCTCTGCTGGTGGATACTATTTTCTCCAGCGACGGCGTGTTTTCTGACCCAGCCGGCTTTCTTAAAGAAGCTGTCGATGTCATTCACGAATTCGGCGGCCTCTTCATAGCGGACGAGGTTCAGCCCGGTTTTGGTCGAACCGGAGAGCAGTTCTGGGGCTTCCAGCGCCACCAGGTATCACCGGATATGGTGACCATGGGCAAGGGTATGGGCGGTGGTCATCCGCTGGCAGGCGTTGTCGCTCGACCGCAGTTGCTGGAAGCCCTGGGTAAATCGCGATATTTCAATACCACCGGTGGTACGGCGGTTTCCTGCGCCATCGGCAAATCAATCCTCGAAGTGATTGAAAATGAGGCCTTGATGGAAAATGCGCTGGATGTGGGCAACTACCTGATCGAATCTTTGCGCGCAATGATGAGTCAGCACGAAGTCATTGGCGATGTGCGCGGTGCGGGTTTGTTTATCGGGCTGGAAATCGTTACCGATCGAGACAGCAACAATGCTTCCGAATCGATTGCCACCGAGGTGGTAAATGAACTGCGCCAGAAACGTGTGCTGTTGAGCAGTGCCGGCCCGGGTGCCAATGTATTGAAGATTCGGCCCCCGCTGCCATTCAGCCGCGACAATGCTGATCAATTCCTGCAGAGCCTGGATGAAGTTTTAGGTTCTGTTCAGCATCGAGCACAGCGATGAATTGCGATGTCAATGTCGGCTCAGACAGTCTCAACGAAGCACCGCCAAACTGTTCCGGCGAATTTGCTCGGGAGCTGCTGCGTCGTATCTATGCCATTGATGGCCAGGTCAGCCAGTTAGCTTGTGAGCGCGATCAGATTTTTGCGGTAAAAACCGAAGCGGATGCTGGCTTCGTACTGCGTTTGACCAATCCGGCGGAAGATCGACAGGTAACCAACTTTCAGACCGAAGCCATGCTTCATCTCAACAGGCTGGCACCAGAGTTACCTGTTCCTCGCGTGGTGGCGGGGGCTAACGGCGAGGCTGAAATCGAAGTAAGCCTGCCCGATGGCCGGCAGAGTATCGCGCGTCTGATCACCCTGTTGCCCGGCGTCGCCCTTGCCAGCGTGCCCGAACGCAATCCGGATCTGCGTGACAGCATGGCTGAGCACATCGCCAAAATGGGTTTCGCTTTCAGAGGCTTCTTCCACCCCGCAGCCAATCACGAACTGCTATGGGATATGAAGCAGGCACTCAAGCTACGCGAGCTGCTGCCCTACCTGAAAGACAAGATTACCCGCAGGCTGGTAGAGCAGGGGCTGGATGCGTTTGAAGGTAATGTCGCGCCGGTTCAATCGAGTTTGCGCGCACAGGTCATTCACAACGATTTCAATTTCAGCAATGTCATGATCGATGAGCATCGGCCGGAAATCACCGGCGTGCTTGATTTTGGCGACATGGTTTACGCGCCGCTGATTTATGACCTGGCGGTGGCTCTGTCCTACCAGTTCAGTGGTGACGATGATGATGCAGCGCAGATAATCATTGAGTTCACCCAGCGCTATCACCGGATTATTCCGCTGGAACGTCAGGAACTGGAATTGCTATGCGATTTGATTGCTACCCGACAGGTACTGTCCCTCTTGATAGCGCATTGGCGCGCCAGCCTGTATCCCGACAATCGTCAGTATATTTTACGTAACAGTACAATCTCACGGGTGGGCATAGAACGTCTGGCCGCGCTGGATAGGGACAGGGTGACACAGGCTTTGATCGACCGCTGTCTGGGCTGAAATTTGATTCTTCTGATCACGGGGGATTCATCCGTTTGAAACCAGGCAACAGGCTTCAACTTCAAAAATATGATCTATTCGAGGTGACAACATAAATACCATCAGTATCCTCGGCAGCGGCTGGCTCGGGCTTCCGCTGGCCGAGCGTTTCGTCACGCTGGGTTACCGGCTAAAAGTATCGACAAGGTCCGCCGAACGACTTCCGTTGCTCGCTGCTTTGCCGGCCGAAGCCTGTATCGTCGATATCAGCCAAACCCTGGACGATATCGATGCTTTTTTGCAGGCGGACACGCTGATCATCAACATCACCTCGAAGGACATAGATGGATTTCAGCGCTTGCTGCGAAAAATTGAAGCATCCCCGATTCAGGCTGTACTGTTCGTGAGCTCTACCTCGGTGTATGCGGACAAGGGTAAGCTTGTTTCTGAAGAGGCGGGCGATGAGTCACCGCATCATCCGCTGGTCATCATCGAAAACCTGTTCCGCCAGAGCGGGCAGTTTCGCACGAGCATTGTCCGCTTTGCCGGGTTGATCGGCGGCAGTCGCCACCCGGGCCGGTTTTTTCGTGGTGGCAAGACGGTCAAGAACGCGAATGCCGGGGTCAACCTGATCCATCGCGACGATTGTATCAACATACTCGATAGAATCGTCGCCAACGACCTCTGGGGTGAAACCTTCAATGCCTGTGCCGACACACATCCGGGCAAGCGGGAGTTTTATAGCCAGGCCGCAAAAATGGCGGGCGCGCCATTGCCGGAATTCGAGGACAGCGCCGCTGCTTCTTTCAAGATCATCGACAACCGCAAGTTGAAACAGGTTCTCGGTTATGAATTCCTGCACCCGGATCTGATGGCCATTCGATTCGAACAATAATAATTCTTCCAATGCCTATTTTTAGTATGGATATACTGCCCCCTGAATGAATCAAGAACCCGGTCAATCATCAACATGCATGAAGACGAACCTATCAAGCAAGAGCAGCAGTCAGTAGCCGAGCGTCCAGCCGAAGATGGTCAATCGAATGTGATGGCTACCTTCCCGGCGCCGGGCCTGCTGTTGCTTGCCATCGTTTCGATCCAACTGGGGGCGAGTGTGGCGACGCACCTTTTTCCAGTACTGGGGTCCGACGGTACGGTA
Organism: uncultured Gammaproteobacteria bacterium; assembly: GCA_963976575.1. Classification (GTDB taxonomy): domain Bacteria; phylum Pseudomonadota; class Gammaproteobacteria. The sequence goes on from CAXBMV010000004.1 coordinate 19,365, forward strand.
GCCATTCGCATCATCATTTCGGCACTGTTGCTGGGCCTGGTTGCGCGCGGCAGGGTTCGCAGGTTTGCTTCCCTGTTTGTAAATGACTGGGGGCTTCTGCTCGCCTACGGCCTGTGTATTGCTGTGATGAACTTTTTCTTTTACAAGTCGATCTCCCTGATTCCGCTGGGGGCCGCGGTTGCGATAGAGTTTGTCGGACCCCTGGGTGTTGCCGCGCTGGCATCCCATCGCCCCGCTCACTTCGCTTGCGTGGGGCTTGCGGCCATCGGAATCCTGCTATTGACGCCATTGACGGGCGTTGATCTGGATGTCCTCGGCATAGTATTCGCGCTGATGGCGGGCACTGGCTGGGCCTGTTTTATTTTTCTCTCACGCCGGGTTGCAACACGTGTGTCTGGCAACGATGGGCTCGCCATCGGCATGGCAATCGCGGCGATATCAATGATTCCATTTGCCGTTCCGGTGGCAGGCGAACTCATCAACAACCCAATGCTGCTACTGGCGGGGCTTGGTGTTGCCCTTCTATCCACGACCTTGCCCTTTACCCTGGAATTCGAGTCGCTGAAAAGGCTCTCCAACCGCGCTTACGGCGTTATCGTCAGTGCCGAGCCCGCAGTCGCTGCCTTGATAGGCGCCCTGTTGCTGGGCGAACGCATCGGTGTGCAGGGTATGATCGCTGTTGCCTGTGTGGTTACGGCCGCAATCGCCATCACCGTGACGGACGGGCGCGAACAGCGGCAGTAAATAATTAGGGTGACAGTTAACTTAATTATTTCATTCTACCTGTGCCCATAATCGGTAAAGTCTATAAAAACCGTTGATTTGCCTGGGTGTCTAACTCACTGCGTACCTCTGGGCAGGCGTAAATAATTAAGTTAACTGTCACCTTAACTCCACCTTCGATTGGTTTCGCAATGCAAAATAGGTAAACCGATATCCTGTTCAAGCCTGCCCGGTATGACTCAATCCATGGCTGAACTTCTTGCGGTATCTACCCGGCGTCAACCCGACCTTGCGCTTGAAGACACGGCGGAAAGAAGCCGGGTCGTCGTAGCCGACAGAGCTGCTGATTTTCTCGACACTTGTCGCGTCGGATTCGAGCATTCGCTTGGCGACCTCGATGCGAATGCCCTGCGCATATTCGATTGGCTGGTAGCCGGTTGCGGCACGAAATCGGCGGGCAAAGGTGCGTGGATTCAGTCCCGAACGGTCGGCCATTTCGGATACCGGGTTGGAATACATGTAGTTTTTATTGATCCAGGTCTGGCTGTCACGCACTACGGCATCACCGTGGTGGGTACTGCAGGACATGGAGGAATACGGCATCTGTCCATCCTCGTGGCGCGCGAGCAGGTATACTCGCGCGGTATTGCAGGCATTGCTCAGGCCGCAGAAGCGCTCGACGAGGTAGATCGCCAGATCCTGCCACGAAGTGACGCCGGCCGAGGTGATCACTCGGTGTTTCTCGGCACTCAGATTCAGAATTGTGTCCGGTGCCCATTTTGCCTGCGGGAAATATTCCTGGAAAAGCTTGCGATATGCCCAGTGTGACGACGCTTCGTAGCCGTTCAAAAGCCCGGTTTCTGCGAGCAGGGTTGCGCCGGAACAGACCGAGCACAGCAGCGCATCGCGCGCGTGCATGCGTTTGAGCCACTGAACTTCAGGCGTGTATTTTCCGAGCGGTGATTGATCAATGCGCGTGTACATGTCGCAGACTACGACGGCATCCGCGCGTTCGATGTCGTCGAGACTTGCCTGCGGCTGCACCGGAATGCCGCTCAGGCAGACGAACGGATCCGTCGAGCGCGCGACAATTTTGACATCGAGCATGTTGTCCGTGACAGTTCCGCCGAGCAACTCCTCGTAGTCTGGCCCGACATTTCCGAGCACATCGTAGAGACCGTAAAGCACACTTGCCGTCGTATCCGGCGATGTCAGCAGGCAAATCAGCGGTTTCTTCATGGGAATCGTCCACGCAGGCTAAGGGTGGATGTCCAATATGCCACGGTATTGGGGTATATGCCATTTTGGCTGTCCAATTTGCCTCTTTCCTGTGGTTTTTGGCAATTGCGGCCATGACCAATGCGTTTCTACAATGAACCCGGTTATTAACTAAAAAATCAGGAGTCGAATATGGAAAGGCCCGCACAAGAACATTCCCTGCACATTGAAGGCGACGTACTGCTCCCGAGCAGCGACGGATACGATGAGGCCCGCGCGGTCTGGAATGCCATGATCGACCGAAAACCCGCGCTGATTGCAAAATGTCGAGGCAGCCAGGACGTCTCTGACACCTTGATCTTTGCCGCCCGAAATGACTACCCGGTCACGATTCGCGGTGGCGGCCACAATGTCGCCGGCCACGCGGTCTGCGATGACGGGGTCATGATAGATCTGAGTGGTATGCGGAACGTGTCCGTCGATGCGGAAAAACGAACGGCGCGGGTCGAGGGTGGCGCCACCTGGCGCGATGTCGATGCCGCCAGCCAGGCGCACGGCCTGGCAACACCCGGTGGCCTGATTTCCGACACCGGGGTTGCCGGCCTGACCTTGTCGGGTGGCATCGGTTGGCTGCGAAGCCGCCACGGGCTCTGTATCGACAACATGCTATCGGTCGAGATCGTGACGGCAGATGGCAAGATTCGCCGCGCCAGCGAGCAGGAGAATGCCGATCTGTTCTGGGCGGTCCGCGGCGGTGGCGGTAACTTCGGCGTGATCACCGAGTTCGAGTTCCAGTTGCACCCGCTGGGGCCCGAGGTCATGTTCTGCGCTCCGATATACGCACTCGAATGCGGCGCCGAACCAATACGTTTCTGGCGCGACTTTCTCGCCGACAAGAGCGATCGCATCGGCTCATTGATCGAATTTTCAACCGTGCCCGAGGACGACGAGTTTCCGCGAGAATCCTGGGGCAAGCAGGTTTACACGATGGCCGCGGTTTACGCCGGTGACGCCGAGGAAGGTGAGCGAATCATGCAGCCATTGCGCGAGCTCGCGCCGCTGGTGACCGATTTTTCAGGACGCCTGGATTACTGTGAACTGCAGCAATTGTTCGACGCGCTGATGCCAGCTGGGCAGTTTCGCTGTTACTGGAAATCGCATTATCTGAGCAGCCTCGCGGATGCCGTGATCGACGAGATACTCGAAGGCGTCGCCACGGTGCCATCGCCGAAAACGCTATCGTCGATCTGGAACTTCGGTGGCGCCACTGAACAGGTCAACGCCGACGCGACCGCGTTTGGTGATCGCTCGATGCCGTGGATGTACTCAATCGACTCGGTCTGGGAGGGAGCGGAAAACGACGAGACCAACATCGGGTGGACGCGCGACTTCTGGGGTCGCATGCAGCGCCATTCGCACAACGGACGTATGTACCTGAATTTTCCCGGCCAGGGAGAGGAGGGCGACAAGCTTCTGCAGGACAGCTTCGGTAGCGACAATTTCCGAAAATTACGCGACATCAAGGCAAAGTACGACCCGGACAACCGCTTTCGCTTCAACCAGAATATCCGCCCGGCAGTTTGACGAGGTCCTGGTTGTCCAGGCAATCTAGCCCAACGCCTTTAGCTGGCCGGTAGTTACTAAAAAGCCACCTCGTGTGAGGTGGCTTTATTCTAGCTAAACTACTGAACTGCAGTTTTAAAGGTAATACCTAAATTAGTTCAGTATCACTTATGTGGCTGGTCGTAATGAGCCTGCAGATTGCCGCCGTCAAGACGCTGTTGAGGCACGTTTAACACGACATTACCAGGGTTGGCTGTCTCATAGATATGGAT
>CAXBMV010000005.1:0-22332 GCA_963976575.1 uncultured Gammaproteobacteria bacterium
AAATCTCGTTAATCCAGCCAGGCTAAATTATTTATGCTCTGACATATACGAGCGCAGTGCTTCATTTAAACGGGTTTGCCATCCCTTGCCCTGGCCTTTGAAGAATTCAATGACATCCTCATCGAGTCGAACCGTAGTTGATATCTTGGGATTGGATTTACGAGGTCTACCTCGAATTGCTTTCTTAATGGGCTCGGGGATTTCCGAGTCCGAAAACGATTTGAACTCTGCCAGTTCTTTGTCTGAATGTACTGTGCCGTCCTCGGTCGCCTGTTGGTTGATTTCAACATCTTCGGCATCTGTGGGTAAAATCGTATCTGGTTTAAGTTTTGGCATATCTTCTTATTGTTACCACAATAAATGCGCTATTAATATCCTCCCTACGGCTGGAGCATAACCATGGATAATACTGCCACAGCATTTAATCTGAAAGAATCAATTCTACGGCTACTTGGCATAGTGCCACCTGATGGCAGCAAGCCAATAACGAAAGAGGACTACGAATTAGTTTATAAAGAGCCACCCTCATTCACTCAATATTTGCCCTTCAAAGACTACGATGAAGAACAGGAGGTTTTCCTGTTCGACGATGGCTTAAATGTCGGTGTCGTTCTTGAACTGACAGCGATCGACGTGGAAGGCCAGTCGCAAAAAGTGCTTGAGCAGATCGAGGCTGGTATCCAGTCGGCATTGCAGCGGCTCCCGGGTGATCGCGATTACCCGATCATAGTCCAAACCTATCTCAATGATGAACCGATTAACGATCTGGTTGATCAGCTACGGGCCTACGCCACCGAGGATGCTAAAAAGACTCGGCATCACGAGCTTTGGATGCAGGAAATGACTGAGCATGTAAAGCATCTATCTAAAGATGGTGGGTTATTTCGGGATAGCGTTGCGCAGTTTGACTGGAATGGGCAATACCGAAAAGTTCGATGTGTCATTTATCGGCTATGTGATGCGTCTCAATATTTTACCAAGTCAGGTAAACCTATTCAGGGGCAGGGGACTCCGGCCACCGATCTAAATGATGCTGTAGTATCTTTCCCCAGCGCACTGTCCCAGGGGGGTATTAAGTCCCGCCGATACCAACCAGCAGATTTATACAATTGGCTATTGCCGTGGTTCTCCCCGAACCCCGATAGCTTCGACTCCCCGCAGGAATACCTCAAAATAAGGCCGTTTCCGGAAAATGACGAATGTCTACACGCTGGAGCCGATTTATCTGAAATGCTATTTACCGGCTACCCTGAATCCGATGCTAAAACGGGTATTTGGCGATTCCATGGAATGCCGCATCGTTTGATATCACTACAGGCTATAGATAATCCGCCTAAAACCGGTATTTTAACTGCCGAAATACAGACTCATGCCGGTTCTACTGCATCGATGTGGGATCAATTGCCAAAAGGTTCAACTTTTGTAACCACTATTGTTGTCGTCGCTCAGAGCAATATCGAGAAACAATGCAATGATATTAAAAATGCAGCGGGGGAGGGAAGCCCAGAGGCTATACAGGCTAAGGAGCAAGCTGATTTAGGTCTCAAAAATCTAGCCAGTGGGCATTGTCTGTATCCAACCTTCTCAGGCGTCTATGTTCGTGCAAAATCAGATGAAGAGTTAGCCACTAAGACTCGCCGAGCGATTACAGTACTAACGTCATCGAAGTTTAATCCTATTGAACCGAAATATGATCCAGCAGCTTTAGACGCTTATTTACGTCACTTGCCAATGGCATTTAATTATCGTATCGATAGAACTCAGGGCAAAACTACGCGTCTGACCTACGCTAACCACCTGGCTTGCTATTTACCATTCTATGGTCGTGGTCGTGGTACCGGAAGACCAGGGAACTTGTTTTATAACCGTATCGGAGAGCCGTTAATGTTCGATCCGGTTGCCGATAAAACGCGTGTTGCTCACGGCCTGATATTCGGCCCGACCGGTGCGGGTAAGTCAGCACTAATCAATTATCTGGTGATGCACGACATGGCCATGTTGAAGCAGCGCCTGTTCATCATCGAGAAGGGTGCAAGCTTCGAGCTAACTGGCCGGTACCTGGAATCTACCGGTCTTTCAACGAACATGGTCACGTTCAAAAACACATCCGATATTTCATTGCCACCGTATGCCAAGGCATTTGATGCGCTCCGTCAGGCCGAAGCGAATGAGGAAGCCATGGAAATGGCGCTCAATGCTTCAGTTGATATGCAGTTCGATAAAAAAGGGGAACTCGAAGAAGACGATGAAGATGACGAGCGCGATTATCTCGGCGAAATGGAGCTGCTGACCCGGTTAATGATTACCGGCGCAGATCCGAAGAAAGAAAATGAGATTGAGCAGCCGGATAAACTACTGATTCGACGCACCATTCTCGATGCGACCAAGCTTGCAAGGGATGAGGGTCGACAGCACGTTATTGTTTCTGACGTAGTAACCGAACTGAAAAAACACTCCAATCGGTCAGGCCAGCGTGAAAAACGTAGTGAAAAGATACTGCACCTGGCCGAATCACTGGAGTATTGGACACAAGGCTTACATGGACGATTTTTTAATCGACCAGGCAAGCAATGGCCAGAGGTCGATGTGACTATTCTTGATATGGGTATTTTAACCAGTGAGCAATATCAGGATATGTTAGCGGTGACTATCGTAACACTGATTAACACCATTACCGACATCGGAGAAAAATACCAAAGTGACGGTCGTCAAACACACGTCTATACGGACGAGGGACACGTTATCACCACAAACCCTACATTGGTTAAGCCATTCGTTTTCGGAGCCAAAACATGGCGTAAGTTGAATATATGGCTACGTCAGGGTACTCAGCAGTTAAAAGACTACCCACAGGAAGCCGAGAAGATGCTCGATCTCTCTGAGTGGTGGTATCTAATCAACACCGCAGAGAACGAAGTCGAGGAATTGAGGCGCTTTAAATCTATCACCAAAGATGAAGAACAGCTTTTAACCAGTTCGCGCAAAGAATCAAAGAAATATACCGAAGGCGTCATTCTGTCGCCGAATGTAAAAAGCCTGTTCCGAGTTGTGATGCCTGCTTTGCCACTGGTTTTAGCTGGTACCGATGGCGACGAAAAGGCCGCTCGTAAGCATGTTATGAAAGAACAGGGCCTATCCGAGCTTGATGCCTGTTTTCATCTTGCAGATCAAATCAAACAAGTGAGGGCATCCTGATGCCAAGCCCGAAATTATTATGGTTACTGGCTGCATTGGTGCTACAGACCAATATCAGTCAGGCCGATACAGCCAATCAGCTCACTTTCTTCGGAACGAACGCCTATCAGCTTACAAAAGAGGTTGTAGCCAGTGAATTTAATCTCAACCTGACCAGCTACAATCTCGACGCGCAACGTAACCTCGAAGCAATGATAGGTGCCGGATTGCCAGAAGACAGGGAAGAAGCACAAAAAATAGCAACGAAGCGAATGGAGTCCATTGATGAGGCCATCACGACAAAAATATTGTATGGCACAGCTTTGCTCTTTAAGTGGGACATCAAAAAACTACCTGCCTTTGTGTTCGGTGACGGTAAATACGTCATATACGGCATTACCAATACTAAATCGGCGATCGATATTTTTCTGAAAAGCCGCAAATACACGGAGTACTGAATATGAACAAAGTATTACTGTTGTTATTCGTCTGTTTACCAACGATAGCTTCAATGCTGTCATTTAAAGTTGTCGCCGAAGGCGGCTGCCTGGTCGAAAATGGTGGCAACGGCTGTGGTTTTAATTTTAATCGGAAACCCTGGCTGTTTAATGTCGACTCATCGCCATCAAGTTTTGTTGAACCGCCTGCCGGCATGGCTGATTCGAATGCTGATAGCTTCAGCTTAAAAGACCTAATCGGTACCTCGATCAATGGCATACTGGAAGAAGATTGCGGTGGGTATTGTATTACCGGCTTCTGCGCTCATTTGAAAGTCGGTTTCAGTCTAACCAAAGGGCTATACTACTACACGATAATTTCTCCAAGGCTCGAACACGCATTACCCGATCTACTGGTAACTAGTTACAACAACAATGGTGATGAACCGCTTAAGGAATGGCAAAAAACCTTCGGCAAGGTTATTGGTACTGCCAATACCGGTATCGCCAGCATCATCAAATATCCTGACGGACTCCAGGGAGGCCGTGCCGATCCGCTAGAGCAGGGTGACCACCAAACGGTATCATTCAAAGAAGTGGACATAGTTGGTCATCCCCTGGCCGCGCTGCCTGCCTTAATAAACGAAGGCAGTAAGCCAGCGTTTAAAGACTATAAAATACCCAATTTTGGTGCCGTAAGAGACTTTACAGCCAGTCCGCAAACCACGACAGTCAAACAGGCCAGAGAGGATGCTGGTTTGGGTATCGACCCGGGTGAGATCAAGGCACCGACACTGGCCGATGCAAAATCAGAGGTGAAGTCTAAAGTTAAAACCGCGATTCAATCTCTTGATGTCGCTAAAAAGCTTGAGGAAATCAAAGAAGCTGCACAAACCATAAAGAACATCAAGGAAACGATCAACATCGCACTGACTAGCACCGAGGCAGTGGTCAGAGGTTCAGTCTACGGCAATTTTCTAAGACCGCGTTTTAGAGCGCCTAGATTATTCTGTCCGACCGATGTTAAGGCATTTCAGCCCTATTATTTATCATTTGCCGATTCATTCTGGTGGCGGTCTGGTTATCCACTAACCGATGGCCCCATCAGCGGTACGGATCATAGTGGCACGGTAATCAACCCATTGAGCATGGATACCTTGCAAAAAGTCGCCTCTGTGTCAGATTTGGCTACAAAAGAGATTTGGGGCAACCTCTACCCTCGCGATGGCTCTATCAACCAAAGTCACGATGCAAAGACAGGCAGTGTACTGGCATGGCGCGGGATGGATGTATTGCACACTGCGGTTAAATCCGGCCATCGGGTTGGAGTGCCCTTACCCACCCGTAATGCGACTAGTCGTGCAAATGACCGTTGGCAGCTCATCTACCCCGAAGTGAAAAACTGTCGGGCCGACCCGTACTATCCACAAGGTGCCGACCTGACTATCGACAGTTTGCTACCGAGCAAAAAGGGAGCGTATGCATGGAACTACTATCGTACTTATGACTGCTGTTCGAATACCAGCGGCAGCAAAATTGCCGATCAAAAACTGGTAAAAATTTGCCTGCCGCTAAGTGATGTTTTAGCGGGCATCGATGAAGACAGAGACGCTTATGAAGCCTGGTTGCTTGCGCAACAAAATCAGGGCGGTGGCGGAAATAAATAAGAGGGTATTTATGAAAAACTTAACAGAATCACTACTGCTACAAACCAGGCGGTTACTGCTAACGAGCGGTATTGCCATGGCAATTGTTACTGGACCCGCCCACGCCCAGGCGGCAGACCCCTCACTACCCATAATCGACATCAGCACACACGCCTTATTTTATAAGCTGGGTGGCGGTAAAGCAGTACCAGCCCCGGGTTCCGGTCTTGTTACCCATCACGTAACCGCTCATTTCAAAGGCGGGTTTGGATATTCCTGCGGTGAATTCGACTTCCAGAACAATCTGTCACAGATGATTAACCAGATCGAAACACAGGTGCGTGAGATACCAATGCAGCTACAAAATGCAGTATCTGCGGCAGTCGCAGGACTCCCTGGATATTTGATGCAGAAGGTCAATCCTAACCTCTATAACATTGTCACCAAGAGTCTCGATGAGTCTGCTGAGTTATTTAGACTCTCGTATAAGAGCTGCAATCAGATGGAACGGGAAATGCGCCGAGACCCAGGTGCAAATCCCTACGCAGGGTTCATGTCGGTATCAATTGCCAACAAATGGTCAGCAGGCGGTAGTGCCGGTGCCAACATTGCCGATGTCGATGCTCAGATTAAGCAAGACCCGACTGGCCCGGTACAATGGCTGGGGGGCAATGACTACGGTACCGTTGATAATCCCGTCCGTATTAATCATGACCTCATAATCGCAGGATACAACATCATGCTCGGTCGAAGCACCGATGTATCGATCGATACAAAGCCAACTGGCGCAATGGCTCTGGAACCCATCGTGCAAATTTGGGATCGGCCATCGACAGCAGGTAAATGGTTGCAGGAAGTGGTTGGGGATAAGGAAATTGTAACTTCGACTAAGGAACCTACTCACAAGTCAGTAACCGGCGAAGGACTAAGGCCAATCGTTGCCGATCTGGAACCTTTGATTAATGCAGCCTTGCTCGAAGCGGTGAATAAATACGATTTCACCGATATCAACGAATATGCCTCACTTAGTATTTCCAACGGCCTGGTCGACGGTTTGCGGGCTATGCCGCTCGGAGAGCGATCAGTATTCATGGATCGGTTGGTAAGCGAGATGGCGGTCAACGAAGCCTATCGACGCGTGACGCTCATTAGACAGATGCTACTGATTGGACTGAATGCGCCAGATATCGTCGCCTCACAGGCCGCCAGTGATACATCAAACTACGTTCGCCAATCGACGCTACCCGATCTTGATTCATTTGTAGCTGAAATTTACGACGATCTGGCGCTTAAGAGAACAACCGTTAATACAACGGCGCTATCGATAATAAATCAGAGCACGTCCAGGGAAACCAGCGGTGTTACCACCGATCCAGGTGCCGTGGTCAATACCCCAGCGATGATTGATGGCGGTACGGATTTATAGCAATGGTTAATTCAAACGAAACAGTGATGAAAAGAACGGGGAGGGCGCTATTAATCTTTTGCCTGTTCCTCATCGGTTTGTTTCTTCTGGTCAATATCGGCCTGTTATTTGTCGGCACTATTTCATCTGAGAAACTAGAAGCGATAAACCAATTTAACACCTCATTAAATTTCTACATGCAATTTGTACGATGGGGGCTATACCTGGCTTTGCTGTTTTATTGGGAGCCGATAATTATCCGTGTCGGGCAGTTCAGACAGTGGGAACAATATGTCATGGATCGAGCTTTAGCCAGCCACAAAACAGTCATGATTGTGCTGATTGTGGTCGAGCTATTCGCCATTCAGAGCTTGCATACAACACTATTCAATATCTGGAGATAACTTTTGTCTAACGCAGCAACTAATATAACGCCCACCACTGGCAGGTTACCCGTTCAAGTAAAGCAAATGCCTGCATTTATGATGGAAAAGTTCCAGGAATTACAGGAACTTAAAGATCATCATAAAACCGTTAAAAGACGGCTGATCCAATATCAGATTACCACCATCACATTAAGAGCCATTTTGATACTGACACTAGGCTTCATGTCGATCAATTACCTGGTTTGAGGCTGTCTCGATGAATGTAGGATCGTTACTTGAAATCTATACCACCATGTTCGGCTGGTCGATCTATAACGCGATGTTTGACCTGTTCCGAGCAACGGGTTTGATACTGGTGCCGTTTATATTCATGCTGGTTAAAAATTGGAAGGAGCCATTGCAGTCGCAAAATGACAAAGCGGCCTCGGTTGTGTCTCAATCCAGAGTAACGATTGACTCGATGGCGATGGTAGCTGTTTTTATGCTTGCTGTCGTACCGATTCTGGGCCTCGATGTTAACGAAGTGAGATACCGAGTTGCCTGCACAGATTCGTCCGGTGGTACCGACGTGTATACCGATGTAGTCGGCAGTAGTACCGGTACCACTTACGATGCAAGTCTGGCGGCAATAAACAATGTAAAAATACCGGTACTCTGGATGCTGGTATTACAGGTGGGTTCCGGCGTTAATGCGGCATTATCGTCATCCTTTTTGTGCTTTGAAGATATTAAAGGGCTTGACCAACAGCTTCGCAACCTCACGATTAAAGATCAAAGCTTGCGACGTGAGTATTTCAGATTTGCGAATGAATGTTTTTTGCCAGCTAAATCGAAATATGCTGAAGCGATGCGTGGTGGCAACTACCACGACTATGTAGAACCGTTGGCCGAATCGTTTATTGTAACGCCTTCGTCTGTTTTCGCGTCGTTGCCGGAAAGAGACGACTTTTTCTATATGGGGTCTTATTTTTACCAACAGACCCCTGGTTTTTATAAGGAATTCAATGTAGAAACCTGTCCAGCCAGCCCAGGTGGCTGTGGTTTCAAAGCTAGGTCAGGAGTATTCAATTGGCCGATTAACCAGGCAAGGGACCGATATCCAGAAAAATTAATCAATACTCCAGACCCAAACAATCCATTATATGGAAAGCCATATTGTGATGAATGGTGGACAGACAGTAACCGAGGTCTTCGCAGCAAGCTTTTACAATCGATCGAGGCCTCTACGGTCTATCATGAAAAGAACCCCGCCGATGGTTGGTGGGAGAGCTTCATCAAAACAATTAAGAATGCGTATGCATCGGGCGCTTATACGGACCAGGAAATAGAAGACATCATTATCAAGCGCTATGCCGCAGAAGACCCGCCATCATTTACGCCGGACAAGGGCGGATTAATTGGTAATAATGATTTTGCAGACATCACATTCAATTCGCCATTACAAAATGTTGAGAACGCTGCGCTGGGCCTGGCAGGTATAGGCACCGCAGCTTTAGCCGCCAGAGGCAAGTTTGCGGCGGTGAAGGCCGGTGCGTCCAAAGGCTCCCAGTCGTTTGCACTACAACTGGCTGATTTCTACACGAATATGCTGATTGCAAAACAAGCAGCACCAATGGTCCAGGCGGTTCTACTCATGATGATCTACATGCTGTTATTGATTTACTTCCTGATGTCAGACTACGATATCGAAGCGACTATTCGAGTTATATTCGTTATTTTGGCATTCCAGTTTTTCACAACGATCTGGAATTTTGCGGATTACCTCGATGCCCGGTTATTTGTATCTATGTATCCAGACGCCACGTTAATAGGCGGGTTTGCGACCTATGGGCCGAATCGATTGATACTCGATGTTGTACTGACGATATTGTATGTGGCAGCGCCATTCTTATTGCTCTGGATTATGAATATGGCTGGTTCAAAAGTGGGTAATCTAGGACCATCATTAGGTGGTCTTGGTAGATCGGGCCAATCTAGTGGAACCAGTAGAGCACTAAGTACCGGTGTTAATGCGAAAAAAGGATAAATTTAAAAAGCCGGTAATAAACTGTAGTAGCTCAAACTCCATCTGACACATACCTTTCAAAGAGTACGATCAAATCAGACAGTTCGTCCGGTTTGTCAAAGGATCGGACGTTCAGGCGCAGCTGATCGAGTCACTCGAATTGGCTCTTATCGACCCTAAGGAGTCAATTGGGTTAAAATGCCTGCCCCATTTGCTTATTCTCAAGCATCCTCAGGTCTCGAGCCTTGTCTTATTTCTAAACCAGTTTCGTGAAAAAGCAACGCTCATGAAACCGGATGTTATGCTGGAATTTCCTGGCGGAGAAGCCTAGAACTCAAAGCCTTTAGTGCTTGGAGAAATAATTTTCACAGGAGGTCTCTATTTTCAGGTTATTCATTTCTACAAATGATACCTACGTAAAAAACTATTTCCCCTTCTCAATTTCCGGTCTGAACGATGGATATTTTGACGATCCATATCGTACAATTAGGTTGGCTAGCGCCAGAATTAGAATAGCGCCGGAGACATACAGAATACCCATATCAGGCGTATGATTGGACTGTATTGTACCGATTAGCATTCGCGTCAGTGCGGTAATGGCGATATAAATCATGAACCGAATCGGCATGCGATTTGTATTGAAGTAAATGCCCACCATGGCGCCCAGTTCAAGATATATGAACAGCAGCAGAATATCTTCGATCGAGGCCCCTCCGTTTGCGCACATCTCGATAAAAACAATCACGCCAGACCAGACGATGCTGGCGCCGATGATGAAAAGTGCCAGATTGTGAAACAGGTCCACCAGCAGTTTGCCGAATACATCGGCAAAAGCATTAAGTCGATCGTTGATTTGAGTTTGCTTTTCAATCATGTTCATTTAATGCTCTAAAATAGTGATAATCCACGTCCAGCGAAATACCTATAGCAGACGATAAACCAGATTCCCACCTATGCCGAATGTGGTCAGGCCGATCAGTATTTGCAGGCTGTTGTGCGCCCAGGTTAGTTTCCTGGAACAGGATCTGAGTGGGATCGAAATAATCATCGACAGTAACCCCATACCAACGATAGATCCAAAACCGAACAGGACGATATATGCGATTCCCAGTCCGATAGTGGGAACAGTGTCCAGGGTTAACAGGATTAATGCCGCCGACCCGGCCATACCATGGATGAGGCCGACAAACAGGGCGCGCAGTGGAAACTCATTGGCGTGTCGATGCTGGTGTTCGCTTTTGGTATGTTCGTCTTCACCCATATGCGAATGTGCATGAAAATGAGGGTCTTCATTGCCGTGTTTGTGCAGGTGATAGTGTATGCGGTTTTTATAAGCCCGCCAGAGTACGTCCAGACCAAGTAGAATCAGCATACCACCTACAATCAGCTCAAGCGTTTCTGCGAGTTGAACCGGGATGACCTGATCGATTAATAGCACCGATACGCCGAACAGGAACAGAGTAATGGTATGCCCCAGACCCCAGGCCACACCGTGACGTATCGCCTGCCGTGTGCTCAAACCTTTGCTGGTCATACTGGCTACAGCGGCGAAGTGATCGGCTTCCAGCGCGTGGCGCATGCCGATGATGAAACCGAGAAACAATAGACTGAGCATTAAGCGATATCCTGTTGCGATGCATCGCTATTGATTTGCTTTTTAAGCCAGCTATACCACTCGTCCATTCCCTCTCCACTGGTAGCCGAAACCAGCATGACCTTTATATGCGGGTTCACCGAACGCGCGTATTCGATGCAGGCATCAACATCGAAATTCAGATGCGGAAGTAAATCGATTTTATTCAATAGCATGACTTTAGCTGCGCTAAACATGTGGGGGTATTTGGCCGGCTTATCTTCACCCTCGGTTACCGAAAGAATTGCAACTTTACAGTGTTCGCCCAGGTCAAATAAGGCCGGGCAGACCAGATTGCCGACATTTTCGATCATCACCACAGAATCCATTGGCGGTTGTAATTCTTGCAAACTGCGTGCAAGCATATCGGCTTCGAGATGGCAGCCGGTGCCGGTGTTGATTTGCACGACGCGGCAACCGGTGGCCTTGATGCGTGCAGCATCGTTGACGGTTTCCTGATCGCCTTCAACGACGCTTATGGGTAGATCATCGTTGAGATCGCGAATGGTTTTTTCGAGTAGCGTTGTCTTGCCGGACCCCGGCGAGCTGACGAGGTTGAGCGCGAGGATGTTACGACCTTCAAACCAGCCGCGATTGCGTTCGGCGAGCTTGTCATTTTTGGCGAGAATTTCCTGTTCGAGCGATATCGTTGTACCGTGCATGTTGGCATGAGTATGCGCGTGATCATGTGCGTGGTCGTGGTCGTGGTGATGGTGGTTATGATCGTGATCGTGGTCATGATGATGGTGATGCGCCGGATCTTCCATAAAAACCTGTTTTCCCGTATCCAGGTCGGTAATAGTTGCTTTCGCATCGTCGGAACAGCCGCAAGTCGTACACATATCAATATACCTCCATCTCTCTAATTTTTAGTTCTTCACCGGCGATGCATTTCACCGCGCGGCTGCCACAGTCGCATTGACCGAATAATTGCTGTAATTCCAGTTCGTTGCCGCAGGCTTCGCACTGGCCGAGCCCGGGAATTTCATTAATTTCGAGTTTGGCGTCTTCGAGCACGGTATCTTTGGCGCAAACGTCAAAACAAAATCGAATGGCATCGGGCATTATTGCCGACAGTTTGCCGATATCGACTGTGATTCGACGTACCTTCTTGTCGCCCGCCTGCTCGCTAACAATTGCGACGATATTTCGTGTTATACCCAATTCGTGCATTAACAGATTCTCGGTAATTGTTCGCCAACCAGCATATCGACCACACGATCGCCTCCAAACCCGGTAGCGAGTACCACGGTGTTCTTTGGCGATTCGGTAATTTCAGCAATAATCGCGCTGTACGTGCCGGCAGGGTGTGCCTGCATACAGGCCAGTACCGAGTCGGCCGCCTCGGCAGGCACGACGGCAACTACCTTGCCTTCGTTAGCGAGGTATAACGGATCGAGACCGAGGATTTCGCACATGCCGCGCACTTCGTCGCGTACCGGAATCGCTGATTCGTTAATGCGAATTCCGACACCACTGGATTCGGCAAATTCATTCAGTACTGTGGCAATGCCGCCTCGTGTTGCATCGCGCATGGTCCGGATTTCAGGGCATGTATCGAGCATGACCCTAATTAAATCATTTAACGGCTGGCAATCGGTTTCGATGGTGTTTTGCAGTGCCATTTCGCCACGCGCGTCGACAATGGCGGCGCCATGGTCGCCAACATAACCGTTAATGATTACCTTATCACCGGGTTTCGAATTGGCAACATGGATATCGATGCCTTCGCGGATAACGCCTACTCCGGCGGTATTAATAAACAGTTTATCGGCCGCGCCGCGTGGCACGACTTTGGTATCGCCAGTGACAATTTGCACACCAGATTCGTCGGCGGTGCGTTTCATGGATTCGACAATTCGGCGTAAGTCTTCGACCAGCATGCCTTCTTCGATAATCATGCCGCAGGTCAGATATAGCGGTTTTGCACCGCCGACAGCCAGGTCATTAACCGTGCCTGTGACCGCCAGTTTGCCGATATCACCGCCAGGGAAAAATAACGGATCGACCACATAACTATCTGTGGTTATCGCCAGTCGATCGCCATAGCTTGCCAGATCGCTGAGTTGAAACCGAGCCTGATCTTCAAGCTGATCAAGCTGGTTGTTATCGAAAGTAGAGACAAAAACATTGTCGATGAGATCGCGCATGGCCTTGCCACCACTACCATGTGCCATGGTGATGGTATCGGCGCGTAGAGTGCGCGGTTTACGAAGTCGTGTGACCTGTCCGGCACTCATGAATTCACCGCTGCTTTCTGTTCGCGCTTTTGCAGTAATTCATCGAGATTACCAAAATTATAATAGGCAGCACAGGCGCCTTCGCTGGATACCATGAGCGCGCCCATCGGTGTTTCGGGGTTACATTGCGAACCAAACACTTTGCATTCCCAGGGGCGGATAACACCTTTCAACACTTCGCCGCACTGGCAGGACTTGGGGTCGGCAATTTTCAGGTTTGGTACCGAAAACTTGCGCTCAGAATCGTAGTTTGAAAAATCATCGCGCATGCGTACACCGGAATGGTCGATAGAACCGAGTCCGCGCCATTCGAAAAAGTCGCGTAGCTCAAATACCTCTGAAAGCGCCATCAGACCTGGGGCATTGCCGTCTTTGGGCACAATTCGCGCATACTGATTTTCGACGTCGTTACGTTTTTCGATGAGTTGCCGTAGCAACATCCAGATCGATTGCAGAATATCCAGTGGTTCGAAACCGGTAATGACCAGTGGTTTCTGGTAAGTCTCGGCGACAAAATCGAAAGGCTGTTCACCGACCACCATGCTGACATGACCGGGTGCGAGAAAACCGTCGATTTTCATATCGGGCGAATCGAGAATGGCTTTGATCGTCGGTACCGTGGTGATGTGATTGCAGAATACGGAAAAGTTGGTGATGCCTTCATTACGCGCCTGAAGCACGGTTAGCGCAGTGCTTGGCATCGTGGTTTCGAACCCAAGTGCAAAGAAAACTACTTCGCGATCAGGGTTGTCGCGGGCCAGACCCAGTGCATCGAGCGGTGAGTAAACCATGCGAATGTCGGCACCCTCGGCCTTCGCCTGTAACAGGCTCTTACGCGAACCGGGTACGCGCATGGCATCGCCAAACGTGGTGAAAATAACATCGGGACGCTCAGCCAGTGCAATACAGTCATCAACCCGACCCATGGGCAAAACGCAAACCGGGCAGCCGGGGCCGTGAACCAGCTCGATAGATTTCGGTAGCATCTGTTCGATGCCGTAACGGAAAATAGTATGCGTATGGCCACCGCAAAATTCCATGAGTTGCAACGGACGCTTCGCGTCGATATCGAGTTGTTCACAGCTTTTGTTGATTTGTGCAATTAGCGCCTTGGCTTTTTGCGGGTCTCTAAATTCATCGACAAATTTCATTATGATTTCCCCGCTAGTTGATTCCCCAGCTTGCCGCGTTGATCGGCGAGCAGGGTGTGCACCAGATCCCAGAGGATATGGTAAGTGGCAACGTGCACTTCCTGTACTCGATGAATTGAATCGGTATTGACCACCAGACAGTGATCGACCAGCCCGCTACTTGCCATTTCGCCACCATTACCCCCGCACAGGCCGATAGTGGTCAATTTCATTTGCCGAGCTTTGGCAAAGGCGGCAATCAGATTGGCGGAATTACCGCTGGTCGAAAAGCCAACCAATGCGTCGTGTTCGCGGCCATGCGCTTCGAGCTGTCGTACATAAACATGTTTTGTACCGACATCGTTGGCGACTGCACTGATCATGGCCATATCGACGGAAAGATTAATCGCCGCCAGTGCCGGCCTGCCAGCGGTTACCGGATGCTGAAATTCCACAGCGAAATGAGCGGCGTCGCAACTCGAACCGCCGTTTCCCATGGTCAGCATTCGGCCATTATTTTTGTAACAGTTTGCAATAGCCTGCGCGGTGTCGACAATAGCCTGGGCATTGTCGTTGAAGAACTGTTGCTTCACCGAAATGCTGTCTTCGGCCTTGAGTCTTATTGATTCGAGCAGGTTGGCGTTTTCCAGTTTCGGGTTCTTCGCATCACCGTGCAGAAACGGATAAAGCGCCTGAAGCGGTGAAGACGAGTCCGACATGATTATCCAGCACTCGCGCGCATGGCTTCGATTTCGGCCTGGGCTTCGCCGAGTTCCATCAGTAGTTCGAGGGTTTTCTGTGCCTCTTCCTCATCGATGCGACTCATCGCAAAACCGACATGTACCAGTACCCAGTCGCCCACGCATGATTCGACGCTATGATCTTCGTTGACAATGCAGGCTATATTTACCGGACGTTTGACGCCGGAGACATCGACCATGGCGAGCTTCTTTTCAACATCGGTGATTTCGGTAATTTGTCCGGGTATACCAAGGCACATATCAGGCTCCGTTGGTGATCGTTCTGGCCGCGGCGATCATCGCCTGACCGAAGGAGATACCGCCATCGTTGGCCGGTAAATGCTGATGGCTGAGTACTTCGAAGCCATCAGCTTCGAGGCGGCTTGTCACCGCCTCAAATAAAACTTTATTCTGGAAAACGCCGCCAGACAGGGCCACGGTATGACAGAAACGTTCTTCGTCCTGCGTACTGAGTTTCTGGATCATGGTGACGATTATTTTTGCCAGCCCCTTGTGGAAACGCGCGGACATAACTGGGGCAGGCGTTTTCAGAATTAAATCGCCAAGCAGTGCCTGCCACATCGCCAGTGATTCGATATAAGGCAGGCCCGAGTCATTCAGGCGCGGGATGGCAAAAGGGTAGGCCAGCAACTCGTCTTCATTGAGGAGCGTCTGCTGATCGACCAGGGCTTCGAGCTCAATCGCGGCCTGGCCTTCATAGCTTGCAGTTTCACGACAGATGCCAATCGCGGCTGCGACCGCATCGAACAGGCGACCACAGGAAGAAGCCATGGGTGCGTTGTTACCGCTTTTTAGCATGGCGTTATAGGTGTCTAGCGGCTGTTGTTCGAAAAACTCGATGAGTTCGAGTTCACCGTAATTGGTTTTGAGTTGCGCCCAGCCCATTTCGGCCATGAGTTGCGCATAGCTGTTACGCCAGGGTTCGCGCATGGCTTGCGCGCTACCGAGCATGGCTACCGGTTTGAAAGTGCCGAGTCGTTGCGCAGTACAATAGTCGGCCAGGAAAAATTCACCGCCCCATAGACTGTCATCATCTCCATAACCCAGTCCATCGAGTGCCACGCCTAGCACCGGTGGTGCATTGAGTGGGCGTTGGTTTTCGCCCAGACAGGCAGCGATATGTGCATGATGGTGCTGTATCGACTGGAGTGGTAAAGCCTGTGTTTCGGCGAAATTATGTCCCAGTTTGGTCGATAAATATTCCGGGTGTTTATCAACCACAATTTGTCCGGGGTCAAATTCAAACAGTTCACCGTATAGCGACAGGTTTTTTTGATAGTCGGCGTAGGTTGCCGCATTTTCAAGATCGCCCATGTGCTGTGAGACTATGGCCTGTCCCTGATGTAACAGGCAAAAGGTGTTTTTTAGTTCCGCACCCATCGCCAGTAAATTCGGTGCATTTTCGAATCCCGCTGGTAGCGGCAGGGGTGCCGGTGCATAACCACGCGAGCGACGCAGCAATCTCGGTTTGCCATGCACGACGCGCGCTACCGAATCGTCGACGCGGTTGACAATATCTCGGTCGTGCCAGAGTACATATTCGGCAATTTCGCCGAGCCGGGTTATGACATCGGCATTGTCGATGACCTGAGGTTCATCCGACAGGTTTGCCGAAGTGAGTACAATCGGCCGGTTCATGCGTTTCAGCATCATTTGATGCATCGGCGTATAGGGCAGCATAAAACCCAAATTGTTCTGAGCGGGCGCTACAGCGTTTGAGATAGCATTTAAATCTCTGGCGCGTTCACCCTCGGGCTCGCCGAATGCCCGTTGCCTGCCAAGGCGCGGTTGCACAAGTTGATCGAGCAATACGATGGGTGCCTCGGCGCTTTGCAAGAGTTGAGTTTCGCATTCATTGATAGCGGCATAGCGTTTGATGACCTCGAGATCACGCGCCATCAAGGCGAACGGCTTGTGATAACGTTTTTTTAACCCACGCAGTTTTGTGACGGTAGCATGGTTGGTCGCATCGCAGGCGAGGTGAAAGCCACCGATGCCTTTTACCGCGAGAATGCCACCGTTTTGCAGTACCGTACAGGCGCCGTCGACATCGTCGAGCTGGGTTAAGACTTCGAGGCAAACCGGGTTGCCGTCGACGCGTGCGAGTTCGAGTTTCGGCCCGCAGACATAGCAGGCGTTGGGCTGCGCATGAAAACGCCGGTCGTCAGGAGAATCGTATTCCTGCTGGCAGTCGCGACAGAGTTCAAAGCTGGCCATACTGGTGTTGGCGCGGTCGTAAGGAATGCCTTTGACAATCGAAAAGCGCGGTCCGCAATGGGTGCAGTTAGTCAGCGCATAACGAAAGCGACGACCAAACGGATCCTGGCAGTCGTCCATACAGGCCGGACAGGTAGCAGCATCGGGCGTGATCGAAGTTTCGCTTTTCGATTGCAGGCTGGCGATAATTTCAAAACCCTGGGAAGTCGCTTGAGTGCTATGTAGTGTCTCGCGTTGAATATCGTCGACACGCGCCAGTGGTGGTATCTGTTGGCTGAGTTGATAAAGAAACTGATCGATGTTGGCTTTGTCGCCCCAGATAGAAATCAGTACACCCCGGCCATCGTTTAACACGCTGCCGGTTAAATTTAATTCGCTGGCAATCCGCCAGACTGTTGGTCGAAAGCCGACGCCCTGGACAATGCCTGAAACTCGAATAGTTTCGGCATACTGGGTCTGGATGTCAGGTAGGACCGCACTCATGGCTTATACCGTCAGGTTCCACAGGCTGACGCGGTTGTTACCGGAATCGGCGACCACCAATTTGTTGCCGAATACCTGTAAACCGTAGGGCCAGCACAGGCTATCGCCTACAGCAGGTTGCCAGCGGTTATCGCCTTTATCGTGAAAATTGGGTTGACCGCAGAGCCCACGCGCCGGCGCACCGGTTGCGAGGTCGTCGATATGCCAGGCCAATAGACGGGAGCTTGCAGTATCGGCGGTGATTAGCCAGTCGCCGTGACTGGCGATGGCATAAGGCATATTCAATGCGTTGGCACGCGGCCAGTACAGGGATTGGTTATGATCGACTTTTTGTGCATCCATCTGACCGAGGATATAGTCGCAGGGTTTGCCGGCTTCGCCTGGAATGCCGTTCCAGACCATTATACGGTTATTGCCGGCATCGGCGACGCAGAGGTGACCTCGCCATAAGGCAAGCATATGCGGCCAACGCATACTCATGGCATTGGGAGTATCACCGGCATTTTCGTTGCGTGCGATGAAATCGATCTGGCCCAGAACGTTATCAGCAGGCTGGCCGTTTTCGGTAGGTAATCGATCCCAGATCAATACGCGTCGGTTCTCGGAATCTCCGACCATCAGATGGCCGTCGATATAGCTCACGCCATAGGGCCAGTACATGCTTGAAGCGTTGGCGATGCTATCGTTGCCATGGTTAGCCTGATCGGATTCAAAGTCGAACTGGCCGAGGACGATGTCGGCAGGCGTGTTGTTCGCGGTTGGCATGGTTTTCCAGATAAGTACGCGATGGTTCCAGGCATCGGCGACAGCCATGCCATCGCCGCAACGACAGATGCCGGTTGGTACGTTAACACTGGTGGCGGATACATCGCTTTTGCCGTTACGACCTTCGTGTTCGAAATCTTTCTGGCCGATAACCCAGTCGGCTGGCTGGCAGTCGGAATTCGGTATGGTTTTCCAGCCCAGCAAACGATGATGACCGGTATCGCAAACCCAGAAAGGCCCATTCTCGCCAAACAGCGCGCCGCCACGGGGTCCGAAGCAGGTCGACGGATTGGGTTTAACGCTATCGCTTATGATGGGCGGCACACGATCATTGCCGAGGATGGCGAAAGGCTCTGTTTCTACAAAAGCCTGATGCGGGACATTGGCGGCATCTTCGACTCGTAACGCCGGGTTTGGCGTTACCGCCAGGCTAACGCGTGTGCTGCTCACAGTATTTTGACCTCGACACTGCTGCCCTTGACGCGCACTGCATGCGTATGCAACTGAACTTCGGGTACCGTCAGGCACTCGCCTGATTGCAGTGAAAACTGGAAGCCGTGATGCGGGCAGGTCAGAATCCCCTCGGTGACTTCGCCCATGTCCATTGGCATAGCCATGTGTGCACAGGCGTTTTGATAACAGGTAACGCGGTCTTCGAAGCGGCTGAGTAAAACTTCGTTGCCATCGATAGTGGCTGATTTAATATCGGCTTCCGGAATATCATCGAGATTACAGGCGTATATCCAGCCAGCGTCTTCGGGCTTGGCAAAAGGGCTGACGAAATTCACCGTAATACCATCGACCGGTTTGGCGGTAAGGCCGCCTTTGGCTTTCTTGATATTTTCTATCTCAGGGCAATGTTCCTGTATGGCCTTTTCGACGCCTTCACGTAATGTCAACGAGGATGCCGGGCAGCCGTCGCAGGCACCGAGCAGGCGTATTTCAACGGTATCGGGCGGTGATACACTGACCAGTTCGACATTCCCGCCGTGACTTTCGAGGTAGGGACGAACGGTATCGAGCGCGTCTTCGAGGCGTTCGTGCAGCGATGCCTTGACGATGCCATGGCGTCGCAATACCGCATAAATGACTTCATCGCCGAGTGCCTCTTTGAGCAGTGTCATTGCCGCGGGTTCCTGTTTAAGGCATCGAATCAGTCGGGTCAGGGCCTCCTTGTGCAAATCATCGTGCGCAATCATCAAGGCTTCGTGAGTGCCACGCAGGTTTTCCTCCCAGTTATTCACCAGGGCTTCGAGCGAATGTATATCTTTCAGAAAACTGTCGAGTGTGGGCTCGATTGCCTGATTGATTGATTCTGCACTGGCACTCATGCTGGCTTCAGGCGTACTTTAGGTTTTTAAACAGGAAGGGTTGTGTTGCACCGCAAGCCAGGCTTCCGACCACGATGGCCAGCCACAATGGCAAACCTGCTTTAACCGCTACTACCAGGATAACGGCGCCGATAACGATGCCGATCAGTAATTTCTGAAGTACGCTACCAAGATCCTTAAACAGGCGGCCCTGCAAGAATAGCGAGACTGAATTTGAAAACATTTCGAACATAGCTATTCCCCTATATGATCAATAAAACGATAAGACCTAGAATGGTCGCCGGAATGGCTACCATCAGACCGTAGAAAGACCCCATCATGGCAGCGAGATCATTACCCAGATGTTCTCCGCCAACCACGATACCGCCAACAGCGCCGCCAATAGCGCCTGTGATCATGGCCAGAATCAGACCGATCAGGCTGGTGAACAGGGTGATTTCATTGTTCATTAAACTTTCCAAAATTTCCTCCAGTTAAACCAGGGTGATAAAAATTAAATTCGGCTTTCGCCAAAACCTTTGCCATCGCGCGAACCTGCATGACCGGTACCCAGATCCTGTTCGACCTCGGACAGGGTTTCTTCGACGATTCCAGCCCTGGCAGTGTCGCCATACTGGATAAAGATATCGCGTGCTTCGCGGTACATATCACGCGCCTGCATCAGGTGATTGTTGTTACCAGCGTCGGGGTTTTCCAGGTCGTCAGGCAGATTTCGCAGGCAGTTCGCCTTGTTGCAAACGGTATTAGCATATTCCATCGGTGTGTCAGATTTTGTACGTACTTTAAGCGCCTCGTCGTAGGCGTCGAGTGCGCGATAATTGTTCTCCACCGCATGGCTGCTGGAGACATATTGCAACGCATTGCCGAGATTGTTCTGTAGCATTGCGTATTCTGACGGCTGGTCGATAAGCGTGACTACTGTCAAAGCTTCTTCGAAGGATTGTACTGCCAGCGCTTCGCGCATCTTGCCGCGTTCGTCGGTCATCGGCATGGACAGATAAGCCGTCGCCAGGTTGTTGTGCAATATGGCGAATTCAGTTGCATACTTTTCGCGTGTGAACACGTGCAGTGCCCGCTGGTAGAGCGCGATGGCATCGGTAATCTTGGCCTGATGAAAACCCGCAAGATTGTGATTGATCAATCCGAGGTTCATTTGCGCTTCGGCCTTTTCTTCATCGCTACCCTGTTGTTCGAGAATGGGTAATGCGGCTTCGAGTGTGAGTTGAGCTTTGAGCAGGTACTCGCTGCCGTTTTCAGGTATCGATTGCAGTGCTGTGGCTTTACGCGCTTCGATGCGTGCTCTGGTAAGCGCATCGTCGTCTTCGCAGAATTCCAGCGCTCGATCATAGAGTGTGATGGCGTTGTGTAATGACTGCGGCGATTTCGGTTTTTGCTGTAAACCCATGCCGATTTGAGTCAGCATATCAACTTTTTCGGCATCGCTAATTTGTTCTTCTTCGATAGCGGCAAGTGCCTGGGTAAATTCGTGGTCGCTTACTTGATTGCTCATTTTCCCCTCAGAAATGGCCTCGGTTTTCGTATTAAGATAATTACGCGGAATAATTATGTCAACACTTATTTCATATTGTAAACTTAGTATGCAGTTATTGACCCACTATAAATGTGTATGCTACTGTTCCTTAAATTATTGCAAAGAAGATATACAAAAAGACTGAATTATGACAGGCGGGGGTTCTTCCATATTAATTTGCGGTTTCTCACCAAAGCAGGCGGTATTGCTGCATCAACGGCTTGAGGCGCACTATTCCATTTTGCTCGCCGATACGTTTGAAGAAGTGCACGATATTCTCAATTCGCAGGAAGTCGATCTGGCAATCTGCCAGCACGAAACCGAATCGTTTGACGCATTGAGACTGCTGCATGATATGCGCATTTCGAACCCGGATACAATCCGTGTACTGGCGGGTTCGATCACAGATGACGAGTCAGGCCGGGCAATACACGAAGCGGCTATCTACCAGTTTTTGCCCTCGCAGGCACCGCTCGATCAGGTGGAGTTACTGGTGCGTCGCGCATTGGAAAATCGAGAACTGTCTTACCGTCACCGGCATTTGAGTCGCGAACTGAAAATTGCCGAGGATGTATTGCAGAAGTATAAAAATAAAATCAGCGACGATCTGGACGAAGGGTATCGCTTCGAAAAACTGGTCTATAGCAACCCTGATATGGCGGCATTGTGTTCGATGGCGAAAAAAGCCGCAGTTACCATGTTGCCGATTCTTATTCAGGGTGAAACGGGCACCGGTAAGGAGTTGCTCGCCAGTGCTATTCACTTGCATAGCGATCGCAAAGACCAGCCCTTGCTGGTGCATAACTGCGGCGGCATGTCCGATGAGCTTCTGCATTCGGAGTTGTTCGGGCATAAACGTGGTTCATTCACTGGCGCAGTCAGCGATCGATTGGGTTTATTGCCAGCGGCCGATGGCGGTACGGTATTTCTGGATGAAATTGCCGACGTATCGCCCAAGTTTCAGGTCAGTCTGCTGCGTTTTTTGCAGGAGGGTGAAATTAAACCGCTGGGTAGCGATGAAATAAAATATTGCGATGTTCGGGTGATCGCGGCCTGCAATCAGGATCTCGAAAAAATGGTCGAAGAGGGTCAGTTTCGGCAGGATTTGTACTACCGATTGAACGGCTTTGAGTTGCGTATTCCGCCATTGCGTCAGCGTCTTGATGACATCCAGGTGTTGGCTAATTT
>CAXBMV010000006.1:0-21578 GCA_963976575.1 uncultured Gammaproteobacteria bacterium
GCAAGGATTATTATCCCGCAGACGATGGGCGCGAAGACGCTTTATTGTTCGCGCGTTATATTGCCCGATAAATCGATGCAGCAGCATCGCCACCCGTAGCCCGGTAGAGTAAATGTCTGATATAGACGAAATGCGTCGACGACGCACCTTTGCGATTATTTCCCACCCTGATGCGGGCAAGACCACGGTCACCGAAAAGCTATTGCTGTTCGGCAAGGCGATTCAAATGGCCGGCACGGTAAAAGGGCGCAAGGCTGCGCGCCACGCCACTTCGGACTGGATGGAGCTGGAAAAGCAGCGCGGCATCTCGGTCACCTCGTCGGTGATGCAATTCCCCTACCGAAACTGCATCATCAACCTGCTCGACACCCCTGGCCACGAGGATTTTTCCGAAGACACCTACCGAACCCTGACCGCAGTAGACTCCGCACTGATGGTGATCGACTGCGCCAAAGGCGTCGAGGAACGCACCATCAAGCTGATGGATGTCTGTCGATTGCGCGACACCCCGATCATCACTTTTATCAACAAGCTGGACCGCGAGGGACGCGATCCTATCGACTTGCTCGACGAAGTTGAAGAAGTTCTGAAGATCCGTTGTGCACCGATTACCTGGCCAATCGGCATGGGCAAGAGTCTCAAGGGAGTGTTCCATCTATTAAATGATTCGGTGCATCTGTTTTCGGCCAGCGACGCCGACAAGATATCCTCCGGCGAAGTCATCCAGGGGCTGGACAATCCCAAGCTCGATCAGATACTCGGCCCCATGGCCGCAGAATTGCGCGACGAAATAGAGCTGGTGCGCGGGGCCTCCAGTGAGTTTGACCAGCAGGCTTATCTGGCCGGTGAACTGACCCCGGTATACTTCGGCTCCGCAATCAATAATTTTGGCATGGCCGAGCTACTCGACGCCTTCGACCGCTACGCGCCTTCACCCATGCCACGCCCTACCCGATCGCGCGCGGTACAACCCGAGGAAGACAAGCTCACCGGTTTCGTTTTCAAAATCCAGGCCAACATGGACAAGCAGCACCGAGACCGTATTGCTTTTATGCGTATTTGCTCGGGCAGCTACAGCCGCGGCATGAAACTGCGCCACGTACGAATCGGCAAGGATATGAAGATTCCGGACGCGCTCACCTTTTTCGCCGCCGATCGTGGCCACGTTGACGAAGCCTATACCGGCGATATTATCGGCATCCACAATCATGGAACCATACGCATTGGTGACAGCTTCAGCCAGGGCGAACAGCTTGCCTTTACCGGTGTTCCCAATTTTGCACCAGAGCTGTTCCGGCGCGCGCAGCTCAAGGATCCGTTGAAAATGAAGGCCTTGCAAAAAGGTCTGATACAGCTTTGCGAGGAAGGCGCAACCCAGCTCTATCGCCCGCTGGCGAACAATGACTTAATCCTCGGCGCGGTGGGTGTGCTGCAGTTTGACGTGGTCGCTCACAGGCTCAAGGATGAATACTCGGTCGACTGCCTGTTCGAAGCTGTCAACGTCAACTGCGCTCGCTGGGTATACTGCAAAGACAATAAAAAACTGGATGAATTCAAAGTCAAACAACGCAGTAACCTGGCTTTGGATCATGCCGGTGACCTTGCCTATATAGCACCCTCGCGGGTCAACCTGACCATGACCGAGGAGCGCTGGCCGGAAATCGAATTTCTCGCCACCCGCGAACATGGTGCTTACCAGGCAGACTAGGCACAGCGCCCGCTTCGGCGGGCTGCTGTGTTACGCACTGACGCTGGCCTGCGCCGCATCACCCGGTTTGCCCACGCGCGACCTGAATCCGATTTTACAGTCGATTTATCTGCCCGCTTACCGCGAGCCATTGCTCGACAATGCCTGGCGATTCAGCCAGGCCCTGTATATCACCAATACATCCCAGGTAGAAAGCCGTGGCAATGAGAGCCTCACCATCGACGTGGAAAATTATCGCGTCGAGCTGGCGCTGGAAAAACGCAGAGACGACTGGGTAATGCAACTTGCTGTACCACTGATGCTCAATCGGGGAGGATTTCTCGACGGTACCATTCAAGACTGGCATGAATTTTTTCAACTGCCCGAAGGCAATCGACCGGGCAGGCAGGACGGTCAAATCGACATCGAATACCTGCGCGACGGCAACAGCTACTATCGGCAAAACTCTGCCAGTAGCGGGCTCGGTGATCTTTCCCTCGCAATCGGTTATCAACCGCGTGCGCAGGCCAGTGGATATTTTGTCGGCATCGAACTACCCAGCGGCTGCGCCTGCGACTTTAGCGGCAATGAGTCTTTAGACCTCGCAGTGTGGATGCAACACAGCGGTCAAATCGACGCGGATCTACACTGGTATGGGCTGCTCGGTTCCAGTTTCCCGGGCAATGGTGGCAGGCTGAAAAATCTGTTGAGCGAACAAATATGGCTAGCCCAGTTCGGCGCCAGCTATCGTTTCGACGCCATGCTGAGCGCCCTGCTGCAGTTCGACCTGCATACGCGTACGATCAAAAACAGCGAACTCAAGGCTTTTTCAAATTCCCTGCAGATGCAGCTTGGACTGCGCATCGAACAGGCCGCACAAAAGCAAAACCTCGACCTGTTTTTCTCCGAGGACATACTCGTGGGTAGCGCCCCGGATATCAGCTTCGGCCTGCGCTTCAGCCAGGCCTACTAGTCAAGCCGGGAAACTATTTGCGGATCACTTTTCATGGTTCGATGTACCGGGCATTTATCGGCAATTTCGAGCAGGCGTAGCCGCTGCTCCTCGCTCAACTCACCGCTATATGAAATTCGCCGATTGATACGCTCGATCTTGTCCTTGCAGTCGACACAGTCCTCGGCGTGCACTCGCTCGTGCTGCAATCTTACTTCGATATCAGTAATGGGAAGCTTTTTGCGATTGGCATACATGCGCAGTGTCATCGATGTACAGGCACCCAGCGCCATCAGCAAAAAATCATAGGGCGAGGGACCCTTATTGCTACCACCGTATTCCTCGGGCTCGTCGGCCAACAGCGAATGCCCAGTGCTATGCAGGCCGCGCAGGAATTTCTCATCGAGCTCGGTTACCAATACCTCGCCTTCCTGCAGCTCCACGGCGGCCGGCAATGGCGCAGGCGTTGCCGGCGTCAGGTAGCGCCCCACCCATGCACTAAGCGTTGCGGCAACGTATTCAGAGTCGGCAGGCTGGCTGAGCAGGTGATCAGCCTTGTCCAGAGAAATAAAACTTTTCGGGTGCCGCGCCGCAGTATAAATTTCGGCTGCCTCGTCGATTGAAACAATGCTATCCAACGGCGAATGATAAACCAGCAAGGCCGCCCTTAACTGTTTGATCTGCTCGCTGGAATGGTAGGTTTCGATATCCTCGAGAAACTGCTTCTTGATCGAAAAGCGCCGCCCGCCGAGAGACACCTGGGCTTCACCCTCGTTGTTGATCTGCTCTTCATCCGCAGCGAACAAATGGGCGACATGTTTTGCCGTGGCCGGAGCCGCGATGGTGACGACTGCTTTTACCGACTCGAGTTTCAAGGCTGCACTCAGTACCGCGGCGCCCCCCAGGCTATGACCGATCAGAATCTCGGGAGCCCGATACTGCTTTTCCAGCGCGCTTGCGGCGGCCAGCAAATCATCGATATTGGAAGAGAAATTGGAATTGGCAAAGTCACCGTCGCTATTGCCGAGACCGGTAAAATCGAAACGTAATACCGCGATTCCTCGTTGTGCCAGTGCCCGGCTTATGCGTGAAGCCGCGGCGATATCCTTGCCGCAGGTGAAACAGTGGGCAAACAACGCGTAGCTGCTAGTTGCCTCTGCCTGCTCGGGTAATTCGAGCAATCCAGCAAGCTGCTCCCCAGCGCTATTTTCAAACTCGAATTTTATTTTACTCATCTGCATGGCTCAAACGGGTTATCATCCTCAGACTATATTAATAAAAACAGGTTCCGTGAAAAAATATTTTGGCCGTTTGCTTGGCTGGATTCTGTTTCTTTGGGTCAGGGTGGAAGTTTTTCCCGAAAACAACCCCACCAATGCATTAGTCCCGCGCAAGCCAACACTTTACGTGCTCGCCGATCGTGGCTTGAGCGATTTACTGGTATTGAGTGGAACTTGTCGTCGTTACCAGCTACCCGATCCGGTAGAAACAATCCCGATAAAAGCATTATCGCAGTATCACTCGGTGTACAGCGTTGCCTCGCGCAACCCGGTCATCGACTGGTTTCAACGTCGCGGTAAGCAATCACAGATGCTCGCTGAGTTTCTCCAGGCGGCAAAGGAAGATGCTGATTTCGAATTGCAGCTGGTGCCTGTTTCGGTTTTCTGGGGGCGGCCGCTGGCGCGACAAAAGCACTGGCTGCAGGTACTCTTCGCCGATACCTGGTCGCTGGCCGGGCGCACTCGACGGTTCTTCACCCTTCTTATCCACGGACGCAACACGCGCCTGATTTACTCCGAGGCCATAGATTTCGGCAAGCTTGCGGTCGACCTGGAATATGACGCGACCGCACTGCACGACTTTCTGGTGAACCTGCTGGGACAACAACGTGAGGCCACTTTCGGTCCGCAAATCACCAGCCACAAACAGCTTAGCCTCGAAGTCATAGACGACCCGCGTGTGCAACAAACGATTGCAGAACTCGACGGCGACACAAAGAAACTGAAGGCGCGGGCGCGACGATACTGCCGCGAAATATTTGCCGATTGCACCCAACTCACTATTGAAGTCATGCTGCGCCTGCTGCGTGCATTCTGGAATCGATACTATGCCGGTGTCGATGTTTACAACGCCGATAGCCTGCGCCAGGCTGCCCTCGACCACCAGCTGGTTTACCTTCCCTGTCACCGCAGCCACGTTGACTACCTGCTGCTTTCCTACGTGATATACAGCGAAAATCTTGCCATACCTTATATCGCTGCAGGCAATAATCTCGATATACCGATTATTGGCCGAATCCTGCGCGGCGGCGGCGCTTTTTTTATTCGCCGCAGTTTCAAGGATAAGCCGCTATACAGTGCGGTGATGCGCGCCTATATCGGCCGCCTGGTAAGCATGGGCATGCCGCTGGAATATTTTATCGAAGGCGGACGCAGTCGCAGCGGACGCATGCTCAAACCTAAATTCGGCATGCTCGGTATGACGCTCGAGGCTCATATTTTACACGCGCAAAAGCCGCTCGCTTTTGTTCCCGTTTACCTCGGATACGAGAAACTGATGGAAGGCAAAAGCTATCTTGGCGAACTTTACGGCGCGAAGAAAAAACGCGAGTCAACACTAGGCGCGCTGGGCACGATTTTCAGATTGAAAGGGCATTTCGGCAAGGTCACCGTGAGTTTCGGCGAACCGATTAAAATTGCCGGGATACTCGAGCAGAATTGCAGCGACTGGGCAAACCGGGCGGGCGAAATCGAACAGCGACCAGACTGGTACCAGCAGAGCCTGGTGCAATTGTCCGAACGTGTCATGCATGGCATCAATCGCGCCTGCGTAATCAACCCGGTGAATGCGGTAGCTACCATCCTGCTGGCGACAAGACGACAAAGCATCGATATCGACGAACTCATCAGCCAGGCGGCTTTGCAGCGAAGACTCATAGAAAATGTGCCAACGCTGGCATCTATCCGTGTCGCCGGGGAAGTCGATCGTGAGCAGATAGAACGTATGTACAGGCAAAAATTACTGCACATCAACCGACACGAGTTGGGCGACATCGTTTACCTGACCCCGCAAGATTCGGTTTTAATGGGATACTATCGCAACAACATTCTGCACAGTCTGATCATTCCCGCCTTGATCGCCTGTTGTTTCACCAATAGCCAGAGCAGCAGTCGGGCCAGGCTGTTGCAAAAAGTTGAATTCCTCTACCCCTTCCTGCAATCGGAGTTGCAACTGGAATGGTCGGGGGCTTCTCTGTCAGGGCTAATCGACGAGTGCCTGCAATGCATGATCGACGAAGAGCTGCTATTCGCCAACAGCAGAGGTATCAGTCGCCCGCCGCGCAGCAATCGCGAGTTCGTGCAATTGATTCGTCTGGCGCAGGTCGCACAGCCTATCCTGGCACGCTACTACATGACATTCATCCTGCTCTGGCAAACCTCACGGGCACCACTGGATGACGACGAACTGGAACGGCGCTGTTACTTACTGGCGCAAAAAATTACCATGCTGCATGGCATTAACTCACCGGATTTTTTCGACAGGCTATTGTTTCGTGATTTTATCAATACCATGCTGGAATCCGGCTACCTGGCGCGTAACCCGCAGGGCCAGCTGATATTTACATCGGCACGGGATTACGTCAGCCTCGACCTGCGTAACCTGCTCAGCCTCGAGGTACGTGGAAGTATTCTGGCGTTGATAAATCATTGAATAAGAAAACAGAAGACATGCAAAAATCCTGGTCTCGCTGGATGAGATTTCTCTATGGCCCAATGTTCAAAGTGATTGGCGTTTTTTACCGTAGCTATACCAGTAATCGCGCCAGGGTAGCCAGACTGAAATCGAATAAACACTTCGCCCTGGTTCTTCAGGCACTGATGATGGCGATGTTACTCGGCTGGATTGTGATCTGGTATTTTGCGCCAGAAAATAATAGTGCAGGGCTGGTGGAGGAAGTCAAACAGAGTATCAAGGGAACTAGCAGGTCATTCGACCCCTAGTCCCACTGCAAGATCCTCCGCTTCAGGCAGATTACTGTAAGTTTCTGAAGCCGTGTTACTCGTGCCCGCCAAGGTAGCTACCCAGGAAGATGCCAAGATAATTCGCATCGCGGTCATAGCTATCGTATTCGGCTCGCAGGAACCAGCGTTGCGCAAAACGCCACTGCGCGCCAACCCCGAATGCAAGCTGCAGTGTCGACTGACGATCGAAGGGAATACGGCTATCGTTCGCCTTGTTATCGATTAGCGATACACCCAGTTTTGCAAAGTAGCTGAAGTCCTGATTCGGGTTTTGCGGCGAATAATTGAAAAATAACGATGGAATATCATAGGCGATAGCGGCGTTCGGTACCGCTGCGGCAAGGGCCGGGTTGGCGTTACCCAGACCTGCTTCACCGGCATCCAGATAGGCGAATTCCCAGGCCCAGTGCGGCTTGAACTGTTTACCGATCAATAGTTTGAAACCATTGTCGCCGTCATCGTTGGTGGAAAAGCCACCGGCGTTTCCTTCAGGGTCAATATGGGTAATTCCCATTCCAGCACCAAGATACCAGGCCTGTTTGAAGCGCAGTTCGGATTCGTCGCGGTCGCCATGCTGCTCAGGGTCGTAGTTCACCCATTCAAAATGATCGTCGGCAACCAGATAACGCGCGGCGGTATTATCATGCGCCGCCGCGAAACCGGGTGTCAGCAGCACCAGCAACAACAGCAACTTTCGCGCCTGCGATTGGTAGCGTAAAAACAATAGCACTGCGAATAGAATCAGCATGAAACCATTCAGGCTACCCACACCATTCACTGCGGTTCGCAGTTCACCCGGTGCCTGCAGGCTATCGAGGATGCCGTCGCCATCGTAGTCACCCGCTTCCATGGCATCCGGAAAGCCATCGTTGTCGCTATCCAGATCGAGGAAGTTGGGTATGCCATCTCCATCGGTATCGCCGAAGCCCTCATCGACGTCGAGAATACCATCGCCATCGGCATCGAAAGAAAGACCGAAACGATCATTCGCCAGATCGATGGAGTCGGCCAGGCCGTCACCATCAGAATCCGTCAAGTCATCGAGCATACCGTCGTTATTTCCATCCAGTGCTGCATAAGGAGTACCGGCAATATCGAACACCGTGTCCCCATCGCTGTCGAGGTCACGCAGGTCAGGAACCAGATCACCATCCGTGTCCAGCGGTGTCGCTGTCGGCGTATCGCCGCTATCGATAAAGCCATTGCGGTCGGTATCGGCAAAGCCGGCTTCGATGAGATCGGGAATACTGTCGCTATCGCTGTCCAGATCAATATAATCCGGTGCCCCATCGCCATCGGTATCGATGACATCGAAAGAATCGTCGATTCCATTCATGTTGACATCGAAACCTGAACCACCATTACCCGGTGCTTCATCCACGTCCAGCGCATCGTCGATTCCATCCAGGTCGGTATCATTGTTCAACAGCGCCGGGGTTGCTGTGTCTTCGGCAATATCGAGAATGCCGTCGTTGTCGCTATCCGGGTCAAAATAATTGGCAAGCCCGTCCCTGTCGCTATCCAGCGGCGCCAGGGCATCGTCGACACCATCGTTATTGACGTCTTCACCCATAGTCAAATCCACGTCGATTGCATCGTCTATGCCATCACCATCGCTGTCAGTTCCACTCATCGCGATCATGTTGCCAGCTTCGACAATATCCGGGATGCCGTCGTTATCGCTATCGATGTCGATATAATCGGCGATGCTATCGCCATCGCTATCGTTCGGTTCGAATGCGTCATCTATACCATTGGCATTGATATCTGAGCCAAGAGTATTGGTGACATCTATAGCGTTATCGATACCATCGTTATCGTCGTCAATACCTGCCAAAGTCGGAGTTGCACGATCTTCCAGTGCATCCGGCACACCATCGTTATCGCTGTCCAGATCGCGGCTGTCGTTGATGCCATCGCCATCGCTATCCACTGGTACCAGCGGATTCGGGCCGGCTTCCACCAGATCAGGAATGCCATCACCATCGGTGTCTATGTCGAGGTAATCCGGCGTACCGTCACCATCCAGATCGGAAGGCTCGAAATTATCATCGATACCATTGCTGTTCAGATCAGGGCCGAAGGTTTGATCGACATCGATTGCGTCATCGATACCGTCACTGTCGCTGTCGTTACCGCTCAGGGGCGGCAAGCCATTGTCTTCCTCCGAGTCGGGAATTCCATCGTTATCCGAATCGGTATCGAGGTTATCCGGCGTGCCATCGCCATCGCTGTCGCCAACACCTTCAACCACGTCGGGTATGCCGTCGTCGTCGGCATCGAGATCGATGGTCACATTGAAATTTACCGTGCGGATGTTGCCGCTGCCATCGCTTACCGAAGCACTGTAGCTATAGCTTCCCTCGGCGATTGCAGAGGTCGAAGTACAGGCCCAGCTATTGCTCGGCGCATCGCTGACTACGGTTGCACTACACCTGAGGGCACTGAGGTTATCCCTGACCGAAACAATCGAGCCAGGCGCCTGATCCGTAGTACCGGAAAAACCCGGTCTGGTATTGGTGGTAGTTGGCACGTCGTTCGCGGTCAAGGTGGAAAAAACGTTATCGTGCAAAATGGTTTCACTCACCTGGGTGGCGGCATTGCCGGCCAGGTCATCGACATCTACGCTGAGCGTGATATTGCCATTGTTCAATGAACTGATATCGGCTGCTGCAGCGGTCCAGCTTCCCCCGCTGACATTTCCGCTCACCACGACATCGACATTCACGCCATCGCTGAAGGTCACGCTAACGCTTTGACCGTTTTCTGCATTGCTGCTACCGCTGACCACCACCGCGCCTTCCTCGGCGGCGTTGTAAATATCGTCACCACCGCTACCGTTATTGCCGATAGCCAGGCTCGGTGCGATGCTGTCCCGGGTCACATTATTGACCGCGGCACCGATGTTCCCGACCGCATCGACGACAGACGCTGTCAGTGTTATTGCTCCCTGATTCAACGTGGCGAGATCGGCGGCTGTCGCCGTCCAGCTACCACCGCCGGCGGTTGCTGCCACTATTACCGGGGCGTTAACACCATCGCTGAAACTGATAGATATCGAAGTTCCGTCCGGGGCATTGGTGGTTCCGGTGACGACCACCGAGTTGTCTTCGCTATCGTTATAGAGGTTATCACCACCGCTATCATTGCTGCTGATGGCGATGCTATAGCCAACCGTATCCTTGGTGGGGCTCTCGCTGACGCTAGCGGTGTTTCCAGCAGGGTCATCGACCTCGGCGGTTAAGGTCAGCGCGCCCTGGTTCAAACTGCTGATATCGGCCGCGGTCGCAGTCCAGTTACCACCGCTGCTACTGGCTGTGGTGACCACGTCGGCATTGACGCCGTCGCTGAAAGTTACCGTAATCGTGGTGCCGTCGGCGACGTCGGTAGTACCGACGACGACGACACTGTTGTCTTCGGCGTCGTTATAAACATCGTCACCACCGCTGTCATTATCGGTAATGGCAATGGCAGGTAAGACGGAATCGTGGATGACGCTGTCGCTATCCGAGGCACTGTTTCCAGAAGGATCGACTATCGCAGCGGTTACCGTCATAGCACCTTGGTTCAGGCCGCTGATATCGGCCGCGGTCGCTGTCCAGCTGCCGCCGCTGGCGCTGGCCGTGGAGACCACGTCTGCGTTCACGCCATCGCTGAAAGTCACCGTAATCGTTGTACCATCGGCTTCACCGGTGGTACCGCTGACAATGACCGAATCATCTTCGGCCGCGTTGTAGACGTCGTCGCCACCGCTGCCATTGTTAGTTAGCGCAATAACAGGCGGGAGCACATCCTTGCTCGCCAGCTGTGCCGTTGCATCGACAAGATTGCTGCTCATGTCGGTTTGCTGCGCATCGATGGTCAATGCATCGCTACCGTCTGTCATGGTCGAGACATCAAAGGTAGTACTCCAGATGCCGCCGCTACAGGTCACCGTGGTTTGTGCTGCCGGCGGAGTGCCGGCACCGTCGATAGTGACGCTGACGTCGCCATAGGCGGTGACACAGCTGCCACTCACCGGGTAACTGGCCTGATTGGTGAAATTGGCATCAATCGGGGAATCGATCAAGACCACCGCGGTAATGGTCAATTCGTTATTAGTGCCATCGACGCTGCTATTGCCCGCCGCATCGGCGCTGGTGACAACCACTTCGTTGGCACTGCTACCGTCGGTAACAGGCGCGTAGCTACCGCTTTCGGGAACCGCCGTATTCAAGTCCAGGGACCAGGTGGAATCACCTGCGGCGACCACCTCGTAGGTGGCTCCGGCCACGACTATGGTCACCGTGGAATAAGCCTCGGCGGTGCCGGTTAATACCGGTTTCACGTCATCGGTAGTGATCGGTGCGCCATCGATAGTCGGAACCGCGGGTGCAACGACGTCCTGCTGGTTATTCACCGGCGCATTAAAATAAGCCTCGGCGTTACCATTGAAAGAATAGCGCCTGGCGCCAGAGGTGTTTCCTTTGATCAGGTCGATGGTAAATGCAGCGGTAGGTTGCATGTCGAACTGGATCGCTATTTCGGTATCGGGAGGATCGCCATTAAAACTGGAATCCACATCGAGCGTGTCGTCGGCGGTGTTAATGAGGGTACCACGGTTATTCAAAGTCACGGTTAGCTGCGTTGCCGGATTCGACTCGAGTACGTAGTTGGCCACCTGGGTTTGCAGAATACTCACCGATTCGATGGTATCCAGATCCTGGAACAGGCCTGTAGGGATAACCACTACCGCGTTACTGGTACCCGTTTCGTAAAAACTATAAGACAAGTTGACCGCCTGATTTGTCGCACCCTGCAGAAAGACTGCCGCATCATCACCATCGGTAGCAAAGGTGACGCTGTTGCTATCGCCGGTACGATTGTTCGAATTGATCGAAATTTCCAGGTCCAGCACCGTGCCATTGATCGAGCCGATATTGGCCCAGCGCGCGGTGGTTCCGAGCGAGCCGGAATCGCCACCGGAACCCGGCGTCACCGTTGGCAGGCCGGTAAAGCTGAAACTGGTCGCGGCGTAGGCCGGGTTTAGCAGTCCGAACAGACAGAAGATAACTGTAAATTTGGAAATCAGGGATAAAATCGACTTCGTCATGTAATATTTCTCCGTAATCTTTAAATGACTAACAACAGACTACACATATGCCTGTCATTCTTAAGTGATTGATTGGTAAGGTTATTTACTAGTACACCTGTTGCTCAAAATGGAACGAGGCGAACTTATTCCATGTACTTACGGGGCCCTGATCGGCCGCGATCGCTAAAACTTGAGTGATATTTAACGGTTATAGGCAGCCTCTAGCGGCAGTTTGCAAGTCGTTCGGCGGCAACAGGCATCCCGACAAAGCGATTCTGTTAATATTGGTTTTTCGAGGAAAAGATAAATTCCGGTGCTGGCTTGCACAGCCTTAATTTGGACGCTATACGCAAACCAATCGAACCACCAGGTCCGCAGCAATGGACCCAATAAAATTGACCACCGGGCGCGCCCGGAGCAGGCACTCTATGAGCGTTTCCGTCATTACCATCAACTTCAATACCAGCGCTAAAACCATAGCCCTGCTGGAATCTGTGAGGCAGTTCAGCCCGGACTGCGAAGTCATCGTGGTAGATAATTGTTCGCGACTGGACGACTACCAGCTATTGCTCGACTACTGTTCTGCGAGAGCCGATATCAGGTTGCTCAGAAACCGCATCAATGCCGGATTTGGTGCGGGCAATATGCTCGCCTGCGTTTTTGCCAGCCAGCCCTATCTTGCCTTCATCAATAATGACGTGGTTTTGCTGGAAGATTCGCTGAGCATACTGAAAGAGTTCATGGATACCGATGCGGGCATCGCCGTGGCAACAGCCCAGCAACTCGCCCCGAACGGTAAGCCAGTGAAAAGCTTCGATTATTTTCACGGCATCAGGAAAACCCTGCTGGGGCGCTGGTCGGTAGAATTATTCAGGGAAGCGTCTGTGCGCCGCAGCCGGGCACATTTCGATCACCCCATCGAAGTAGACTTTATCCAGGGCAGTTTCATGTTTTTTCGCGCCGCGGCTTTTTATCGCTGCGGGGGATTCGACACCAATTTATTTTTGTATTGCGAAGAGATGGATATTTGCTATCGCCTGAAACAACTCGGTTTGAAGAGTTACTTTAACCCCGCGACCCGATTTCAGCACGAATCCGGTGGCAGCACACTGGCCAGTTTTGCCAGCAAAACAGAACCCAAGCTGTCTTTTCTCTACCTCGCCAGGAAACACCACGGCTATCCCAAATATCTGCTATTGAAATATGGCCTGTTGCTTCAATTCCTGCTGAAAGGCCTGCGTAACCCGCGCTACTTCGCTCTGGCCTGGGATATCTGGAGTGAAAAAATTCTGCAGCGATCGCTCAGGCACCGGCAGGGAGTGGATTTGCAGGCCGAGACAAATAGCGGGGAAAATCTATCCGCCTGATTGTTCGGGCCATAGACCCGCCAGTTCCTGTCTTTCGTGGCAAAGAGCAGCAGTCACGATATAGATCCAGGATTGACCGAAGCTGGTATCGATTTCGATACGCTGGTAAAAATCAGGATAACCTTCGAGTTCATCCAGGGCATTAAATTCCGTTTCAGTTACGCGGTAGACTTCACCTCGAATTGCATGGCTTCCCTGCAGGCAAACGGCGGGGTAATCATCGAACAGGAACATTCGATACGCGGCATCAGTGACGAATTCGCCCAGATACTGCGCCTGTTGCAGATAGTGAGCATTGCGTTGACCACGTTTCAGCGTGCCGTAGACGAAAACCTGAAGCATCAGGACTGATTCTCTTCCCTGAACTGGCGTATCTTGCGCCGTTGCTTCTTGTCGGGCCGGGCGCTGCTTTCGGGATGCTGCATCGCCGCCAGTTTACGTTTTTCGGCTTCTACAGCGCGTTGCTCGACGCTGCGCTCGGTTTCCTGATAAAGCTGCTGTGCAATGCTGGCGCTGGCGCGCCGCGCGGACAGGGCCAGCACTATGACTTCGAAGCGCTCATAGCCGCGGTGAACCTGGTAGCAATCACCCGTTTTCACAGCGCGCGAGGATTTCACCCGCTCGCC
Source organism: uncultured Gammaproteobacteria bacterium (assembly GCA_963976575.1). Classification (GTDB taxonomy): domain Bacteria; phylum Pseudomonadota; class Gammaproteobacteria. The sequence continues at coordinate 13,729 of CAXBMV010000006.1, forward strand.
GGACAGATGCACCTTGCCGCCATTCACCGCTGCGGCCGCAAGCGCCCTGGTTTTGTAGAATCGGGCAGCCCAGAGCCATTTATCCAGTCGTACTCTGTCTTCATCAGTGGGCATAATAGTTCGACCATCGATCTGAGCAGGATAACACCCGGCAATCAACTCGCTATTTTGTGGATATGTTTCATTACCCGGTCAGCCATGGAAAAGCCACTGAGCACGGCTCCTTCTATGCGCGGTGCTGTGCACCAGTCACCACAGGCGCCTATCGCTTCCGCATCGACAAAAAGCGAATCTTCGTTGATTGGGTTAATCGGCAGGGCATGTTTCCAGCAATGCACCGAAGCCGACGCCGGTTTGCGCTCGGGAAGGTCGGTTGCCTCCCAGAAAGCCTCGAGCAGGGCATGCATAACACGTCCGCGAAAACTGGCGGCATACTTTTGCGACCATTCGGGCGAGGCATGCAATACCCAGTTATCACCCGCATTGCTGCCCTCGCTCATTTGATAACGGGAAATCCAGGATAACGGGGAATCCAGTACATAGGCTGCATCGTAGGGTATATTCAACGGCGTATCGAAGGCAAACATGCCGCTCCAGCACACCGTCATATCAACACCTTCGGCAGCCTTGCTTATCTCCGGAACAGCGCTGCAAAGATCTGATACCTGGTGGGCGGCAGTGGCGACTATGACGATATCGAACGCGCCCCGGTATACACCGCGCTCGTCGAACAATCGCCAACCACCCTGCGCTTGCCTCTCCAGTTCGCAAATATTTGCCGAGGTCACCAGATGACAATGCCGGGCAAGGTTTTCAGCCACCATTTGCATGCGCGGCACGCCGACAAATCGCTGTGTGGCCATATCGCTATTCATCGCCTGGCCTTTTTGTAACTCGACTATCCAGCCATCCCATGGACGCACTATGCCATCGGTTTGCCAGGCGGAAACTATGTTCCAGAAAAGCGGGTTGTTTACGGTGAAATACTGGGCGCCATGGTTGAACTCGTACTGCGACCACCCGGGAAAATTGTTTTTTCAAATACGGTGATGTCTTCAACCAGCCCTCGCAGTGCGGTAGCACAGGTAAGTCCGGCGAGACCGGCACCAATAATGGCGACTGAGGGTTGTTGTGCCAAGTGATTGCAGACTAGATGGCGGGGAAATCACTGGCAAAGCGGGAAATCCACTCGCTCGCTGCTTGCTGGGTGGTCAATTCACGCCCTTCGTTTCGGGCTACTTCCTTGCGGTAGTGTTCGATATGACAGATTTGCTCGACCATGCGCAGCCGGAACACATCTTCCGAGCTTTCAAACTTGAGCCCGATTTCAAAACCCTTTGCCGATTTTTCGCACCACACAACATTGCCGACAATATAATTTTCCTGGTCCAGGATCGGGATGCAGACGCGGACCCGTTGACCTATTTCCAGCGGGCTCCGGGACATGAAGGACAGACCCCCGAGACCGACATTGCTCAGGGTATCGTCGGCGGCTTCGTCGATATTGTATTCAGTCCACTCCGATGCCACCTGAATGGGGACATCGGAGGGGTGACGAATATATTTTCTTATCCTGCTATCTTGCAATGCTTACCAACATTTTGTTCAATTTTGCGACAAAACTGGCGGGGTCTTCCAATTGACCACCCTCAGCCAGCATGGCTTGATCAAACAATATATCAGACCAGTCTGCAAACTTCTTCTTTGATTTTTCCGCATCCAGCTTCTTCACAATAGGATGGTCGGGATTGATTTCCAGAGTAGGTTTGGACGAAGGCATTTCATGACCGGCCTCCTTGAGGATACGCTGCATATGCATAGCCATGTCCTGTTCGTTGAGCACGATACAGGCAGGAGAGTCGGTTAGTCGATTGGTGACGCGTACATCTTCGACCCTATCCGCGAGTGCATCCTTCATCCGCTTGATCAGTTTTTCAGAAGACTTGGCTTTTTTCTCCAACTCTTTTTCGGAGGTTTCGTCGTCACCAAGATCGAGTTCACCCTTGGCCACCGACTGCAACTTCTTGCCTTCGTATTCAGACAGGTTACTGGTCAACCATTCATCGACACGGTCGCTGAGCAATAATACTTCGATGCCTTTTTTGCGGAAAATTTCCTGGTGTGGACTATTTTTTGCCGCCGAATGTGAATCGGCCGCAATATAATAAATCTTGTCCTGACCTTCCTGCATGCGTGAAAGGTAATCATCCAGCGAAACCGTCTGCTCTTTTTCGCCGCTATGGGTGCTGGCAAAGCGCAGCAATTTGGCGACTTTTTCGCGATTGGCAAAATCTTCGGCGGGACCTTCTTTTAATACCTTGCCGAATTCTTTCCAGAATTTTTGATATTTCTCGGGATCGTTCTTGGCAATTTTCTCCATCATCCCCAGCACTTTCTTCACCGAGGCATTGCGTATCGCATCGATATGTTTACTGCCCTGCAGAATTTCGCGCGACACGTTCAGCGGCAAATCGTTGGAATCGATCAGGCCACGTACGAAGCGCAGGTATCGCGGCATCAGCTGTTCGTTGTCTTCGAGGATAAAAACACGCTGCACATAGAGCTTGATGCCCTTACGCGAATCGCGATCATAAAGATCGAAGGGCGCCTTCGCAGGGATATACAGCAGCGAAGTAAATTCATTGCTACCTTCGACGCGGTTGTGACTCCATGCGATCGGGTCTTCGAAATCATGCGCGACGTGTTTGTAAAAATCCTTGTACTCCTCGTCCTTGATGTCGGCCTTGGGCCGTGTCCATAAGGCCGATGCCTGGTTGACGGTTTCTTCTTCTATAACCGCTTCACCAACTTCTTCCTCGGCTTCTACGCTGCGATCCATCACTACCGGAAAATCGATATGGTCTGAATAGGAGGTGATAATCGAGCGCAGTTTCCAGTCATTCAGAAATTCGTCTTCGCCATCGCGCAATTTCAGCGTCACTTCAGTGCCGCGACCGGGTTTTTCTACCGAGGAAATTTGATAATCGCCTTTTCCTTTCGACACCCACTCCACACCCTGATCGACATCGCTGCCGGCCTTGCGGGTACGCAGAGTCACTTCTTCTGCGACGATAAACGAAGAATAAAAACCAACTCCGAACTGACCGATCAGCTTGGCATCGCTTTTCTGATCACCGGTGATTGAATCGAGAAAGGAACGCGTGCCTGATTTGGCTATGGTTCCGATATTTTCGATCACTTCTTCCCGCGTCATCCCGATACCATTATCGCTAATGGTAATGCTGCGGTTTTCCTTGTCATAACTGACCTTGATTCTTAACTCGATGTCTTCCTCGTAAAGGCTGGCATCGGAAATGGCAGTAAAACGCAGTTTGTCACAGGCATCGGAAGCATTGGAAATCAATTCGCGCAGGAAGATATCCTTGTTCGAATAGAGTGAATGGATCATTAAATCCAGTAATTGGTTGACCTCGGTTTCAAAACCCCGGGTTTCTGGATTGGCGCTGACAGTCATATCGCTGTTTCTCCTGCTAGTAGGTATCAGGGGCTGTATATGCGGGCTGGGTAGTTTATTTCAAGGTTTTTTATGCGCATTTACTGAATATTCTGGTTGAGCCAGAGCTGCTGGATATTGTGACTTAGTTGCGAGCGTCGGGCCGGGTCCTTGGTGACTTTCAGCAGCGCCTGGTAAATCCGTCTGGCGTCGTCCACCAGGCCTGCCTTTTGCAGGTTCTCGGCGGCGTGATAGCGCGCGGTCTGGGCCCAGGGATCCATCGCATCGGCCGCCGGCAACATCGCTGACTGCAGGTATAGCAGGGCCGCCTGGTCCAACTTACCCAGACCATTGTAAGAATCTGCGATCCAGAAGAGAATTTCGCGGCGTTGCTCGTTTTCGATCGACAATGCCAGCAGTTGGTAGAAATGCGCGATCGCCTGTTCGTGTAACTCGACGGTTTGCAAATCAAACAAAACCTGCAAAACCCTGTCGGTACTTTCCTTATCGGGCTTCTTATAATCAGTGATCAATTGATGCAATACACGATTACCTTCTTCGTATCGCCCCCCCAGAATTAACACCCGCGACTGGCGCAGCTGCCAGTTAAAACGGCTACTGCCCTCGGGGGCAGCAGTGAAACCAGACATTAGCCGGGTAGCTTCCTCTATATCGGCCGAGCGCAACGCCAGGTCTACGAGTTGGTAGCGGATGCCCGGGGGTATTTTATCCGCGCTGGAAAATATACTGCTATGGCTGAACAGCTTATCCAGCAGGATATGCTCGCTCTCATCGACCTCGGCAAAGGTCTGCATATAGCCGTTTGCGGCCTTGTCGGAAATACCGCTATCCGCGGAACGGGCGATCAGCAGGGCGAACAGGGAGCGTGCTTTTACCGGTGTGATCTTACTCGCATTTTGCGCCAGGCTGAGCCAGTTTTCATCATCGCCGTTGAGCAGCTCGGCGCGATTTCCTACCAGGGTGGCATAGTCAAAGTAAGCCTGCCAGAGCTTGTCGACCGGTATCTGCAATAATTCCAGCGGCGAAGTCGTCGGGTTGCGAAACAGCGATTCCAGCGCGACTACCCTGTCCACCGCTGACATTTCCGAGGCAGCGTGGAATCCCAGGGCCCACAGGCTGGCCAGCTCTTCCGAATCGCTGCTACTCTTGCTTTGCTGCTTGACCAGAGTCCACAGTTCGCTATGCGAAATATCCTGCATCTGAAATCGCGCCAGCAGACTGAGCAGACTGGCTTTCCAGTGTTTTTGCTGGCTGAGCACCTGCACCGCCTGTTGCGCCCTGCCGGTTTTTATCAATACCGTGGCTCGAATCAGCGACCAGTCGAGATCATTGCTATCAAAATCCTGATCAAAACGCAGCATGGCAATGCCTGCGTCCTCATTACGGCCATCCCTGAGATAGGAAATGATAATCAGGCGTCGCCAGTATTCATAATCCGGGTAGTTGGCTGCTCCGGCTTGCCACACCAAACCTCTCAGTATCTGGCGCGCGGTCAGGGTTTGGCCCAGCTCCAGATAAGCCCGCGCCTTGAAGCTCAAGACCTGGTGTTCAAATTGTTCGGGTAAGTCGTCGGGCATTCCCTCGACGCGGACCAGCAGCTCGTTCCACTGCTGCCATTGGGAGAGTATCGCCAGCCTCTCCTGTTCCCAGATGATCCATTCGTATAAATCGACATCCAGTTTGGGTTGCGCCTGATCCAGCATTTTCAGGGTTAGTGCCGGCGCACCTGCGGCGGATATGTTTTTCAGCAGGTCGAGACGTTCGTTCGCCATACCCGACTGCGACAGGGCGCCAAGCAGGACAAACAGACAGCAGATAGTGCGATATAGAGGCATGGTTATTTCAAAAAAAAAGCGTGTAGCCAGTAGCATACACGCTTTTTAATCCAGCCAGGTTGCCCGGGCTTTCGCCTAGAGCTTTTCGCGAATACGCGCCGCCTTTCCGGTGCGACCGCGCAGGTAATAAAGTTTGGCGCGACGTACATTACCACGACGCTTGACGGCGATTTCAGCAATCAGCGGGCTGTGCGTCTGAAATACACGCTCAACGCCTTCGCCGTGAGAAATCTTGCGAACGGTAAAAGCCGAGTTGATGCCACGGTTGCGTTTGGCGATGACAACACCCTCGTAGGCCTGCAGACGTTCGCGGGCTCCTTCTTTCACGCGAACCTGAACCACTACGGTATCGCCCGGTGAAAATACGGGAATGTCAGATCTGATCTGTTCCGCGTCGAGTTGTGCAATTATGTTACTCATGTCAATTCCTCTAAAAAAGTCACTCGCATTACGGCCTAATCCTGCCGTTTACGAGTTGCTTCGAACTCGTTAATGTAATCATTCAGTAAAGCCTGTTGCCGCTTATCCAGCTCAAGGCCTTCCAGTAATTCCGGTCTTCTTTGCCAGGTACGTCCCAGTGCCTGACGCTGACGCCAGTCGCTGATATCGCGATGGTTGCCGTTCAGCAAAACTGGTGGCACCGCATCGCCCTGGTATAACTCAGGCCTTGTATAATGCGGGCAATCCAGCAGGCCATCGCTAAACGAGTCCTGCTGTGCCGAATCATCATCGCCAAGTGCCCCGGGCAGCAGGCGAGCCATTGCGTCTATGCAAACCATGGCTGCCAGTTCCCCGCCACTGATGACATAGTCACCAATAGACCATTCTTCATCCACTTGCCTGTGGATCAATCGTTCATCGATTCCTTCGTAACGACCACATAACAGGATCACTGACCCCGTATTGACCTGTTGCGCCAGGCGCTGCTGATTCAGCAACTTCCCCTGCGGGCTGAGATAAATCAGCCGGGCCTGATCGTTATTCGATCGCGCCGCTTTTATCGCATCTTCCAGCGGCTGTAATTTCATCAGCATCCCGGGACCACCGCCATAAGGCCTGTCGTCAACCGTCCGATGCCGATCGCTGGTATAATCTCGCGGATTCCAGCAACTTAATTCCAGTAACCCCTGCTGCGCCGCTCTGCCGACTACGCCGCAGCTGACTACCTGCTCGACCAGCTGTGGAAACAAGGTAATCACGTCAACGCGCATTTCTAATACTCGGCTGACCAGTCAACCACCATGCGTTGATTTTCCAGGTCCACCTGCTTGACGATGTCATCCATAACAAATGGGATCAGACGTTCACGATCACCCTTCACTACCATCACATCGCTGGCGCCGGTTTCCAGCATCGATTCAATCTGACCCAGGTCATCGCCTTGCAGGCTTACCACTTTCAGTCCGGTTAAATCCGACCAGTAATACTCTCCCTCATCCAGGCTGGGCAATTGCTCCTGCCTGATGAATAGCTGTCGACCGATGAGTTCATCCGCCTGAGACCGGTCCTCGATCCCTTCCAGCCTGGCAATCACATACTTGCCCTGTACCCGTCCTTCGACGTTTATCTGTTTGAGTTCCGTACCCCATTCAACCAGCCAGGGACTGTAACTCACTATATTTTCACGCGGGCTGGTGTTTGAAAATATCTTTACCCAGCCTTTGACCCCTTGCGGGCCCAATATATGCCCAACACAGATCAAACCGTCATCGCGTTGGCTCATAACATCGAGCCAGGCTAAGCTGCCGCTTTACGAGATCCCTTGATCAGGCTGGAAACTCGCTCGCTAGGTTGCGCACCCTTGGATACCCAGTAATCGATCCGGCCTTCGTCGAGACGAAGTCCTTCTTCCTGACCACGAGCCTTGGGGTTAAAGAAACCGACGCGTTCGATGTAACGACCGTCTCTCGGGCAACGGCTATCGCTTACCACTACGTGATAAAACGGACGCTTCTTGGAGCCACCGCGTGCCAATCGAATTGAAACCATAAAAACCTCTAAAATGTCATCAGACAACAGTATGCCGCTGACCCGGGGTCAGAAGACCGCGTATTGTACCTAAATTAACCCGGCTGTGAAGCCCGAAAACACTGTTTTTAAGAGGAATCTGCCGGAATTGATCACTTAATTGAATTTTTAGCCGGTAGCACAGCGACAACCCCTGCGGACGGGGATTTATCGGCCCGCAGTGACGGCTGGCAGGTTATCAACAGGCGCTTAGAAATTCATCCCGGGCGGCATTTTACCCTTGAGCCCGAGCATCATATTGGCCATGCCACCCTTGCTGCCCATTTTCTTCATCATTTTCTGCATTTGCTTGTGTTGCTTGAGCAGACGATTAACGTCCTGAATCTGCGTGCCCGAGCCCTGCGCGACACGCCTTTTGCGCGAGCCGTTGATAACCTCTGGCTTGCGCCGTTCCTGCGCTGTCATGGAATCGATAATAGCCACCATCATACGCATCTGTTTGCCATGCGCCGGATTTTGCATCGCCTGTGCGACTCCGCCTCCCATTCCCGGGAGCTTGTCGACGAGACTGC